>CAMLRV010000058.1 GCA_946482495.1 uncultured Flavobacteriia bacterium | reverse complement strand
TCAGCAAAAGGAAATTGAAAAAATAAAAAAAGATGCTGAAAAGGCAACTAAAGAAGCTGAAAAAATAAGACAAGACGCCGAAAAAGAACGCAAAAAAGTTGAAAAAGATAGAGAAAAACTAACGGATGCTAGAGATAAAGTTTCTGATTTAAAAAAGGAAATTAGTAAAAATAAAAATAAGTTAGAAAAAGAAAAAGATAAGCTGGAGAAAGACAAAAAGAAAGGAAAATTATCACCAGATGACGAAATCAAACGTCAAGAAAAAATTGAAAAATTAGCTAAAAAAAGCGTTGAGTTACAAAACAAATTAGAAAAAGCAACACATAAATTAGACAAACTTTTATAAACAAAAAAGCCATTCAAATGAATGGCTTTTTTTATGCTTAAACTTCAATTATTTAGAAGCTAATTTCTCTTTCACTTTTTTAGCTTTTTTCCCTTTTACAATAGATCCTTTTACATCTTTAGAAGTCGTTAAATCATCTAATACATTTAATGTTTCTGTCATGTAAACATCTTTTACTAACTCTGCGTGCCATCTGTCACGCTTTTCTTTTAGCAATTCATCTTTTGCCATAATTTCTAATTCGTATGGTAAAGAAGTAAAGGTCAAATTGTTTTTAAACTTATCAATTGCTTTAAATTTCTTAGTTTGAGATTCGATATCAGCTAACTCTTTTTTATACGTAGTATAATTTAAACTAATCGTATTATCTTCTTTTCTATCGTTAATCCATTTTGCATTTTCAGAAATTAAATTGAAATTTTCATTCGAAGCAATTCTGTTTTTACTACTCGCAATCACTTTATCGAAATTTGTATTTAATGGAGTATAAACAGCTGGTTCAATTTTATCCCAAGGTAAAGCACTTTTCTCGTCTTTTTCACCAGTTTCCATAAAACTAAAACGGTCTGGCATTACGATGTCACTTTTCACACCTTCTAATTGTGTAGAACCACCATTAATTCTGTAAAATTTCTGAGTTGTAGTTTTTAAAGCTCCTAAATCACCATATTGATTTCCACGTACAAACTCATTTAATTCAAACACATTTTGCACCGTTCCTTTTCCATAAGATTGCTTACTACCAATAATAATTCCTCTTTTGTAATCTTGAATGGCAGCCGCAAAAATTTCTGAAGCTGAAGCTGAATAATTATTAATCATCACTACTAACGGGCCTTCCCATTGCACTTTTGGATCACCATCAGGTAAAACTTGCGCTTTTCCACCTGCAGGTTTCACTTGCACTACTGGACCTTTATCAATAAATAAACCAGTCATTTTCACAACGGTTTCTAAAGAACCACCACCATTATCGCGTAAATCCATCACAATACCTTGAACGTTCATTGCTTTTAATCTTTCAATTTCTTGCGCAACGTCTTTAAAAGCATCTCTTTGTGATTTATTCTCAAACGATTGATAAAATTTTGGCAAATAAATAATTCCAAATAATTTTCCATCTTTATTTACAACTGTCGATTTTGCAAAAGTTTCTTCTGTTTCAACTTCATCTCTAAAAATTGGCACCACTTTTACCGTTCCATCTACTTTCTTGACAGTTAATTTGACTAATGTTCCTTTTGGTCCTTTAATTTTCTTAATCACGTCATCTAAACGCATTCCTGCGATATCAATTGGCTCTTCGTTTCCTTGACCTACTTTTAAAATAATGTCTCCTTGCTCTAAAAGTTTACCTCTCCAAGCTGGACCACCACTAATTAATTCAGAAACCTCTACTCCTTCATTTTTCTTTTGTAAACGCGCACCAATTCCTTCAAATTTTCCACTCATACTTACATCAAATTTCTCCTTATCTTCTGGAGAAAAATAATACGTATGTGGGTCGTATTGTGTCACAATTGCGTTGATGTAAATAGAGAACCAATCTTCTCGAGTTAATTCACCAATGAAACTGAAATTATTATTCAAGTTACTTTCAGTTGTTTGCCTAGCTTTTACTTCTAATTCAGAAAAACTTCTAATAACTTTTTTCGTTTCATCTGTTTCAGCAGCTTGAATCTCTTCTTTATCCGTAATATCACTTAAAACAGCAAATTCTAATTGTTTTCTCCATCTCGCAATTAAATCTTCTTTTGATGTTGCATACGGTAACTTCTCATAATTAATATTAATTGTTTCCTCATCATTAAGATTTAATGGTTTAGAAAGAATACTAGCATAAATTGCCTTGGACTCATTCATTCTTTGCATTAATCTTTTATATGTTAAATCAAAAAAAGACAAATCCTTACTTCTAATCATGTCATCAATTGAATTTTCATATTTCTGAAATTCATTAATATCTGATTGAAGAAAATAACGTTTTGTTGGATCTAAGGATTCAATATAAGACGCATAAGCCTTCTTAGAAAAATTATCATTTAATTCGATTGGCGAAAAATGACCTTTTTCCAACACAAATGACAACAGCTCAATTAGCATTTTATCTTTGTCATCTCCATCAACCTTCTGCGTCGGAATAAAACTCCACAATCCTGCAGATAAAATCCCAACAATCAACAAAATTCTATAATTTCTTTTCATAAATTCTATTATATTTTTCATTTCTAATTCCTAAAATCGTGCCAAAAATATACTCTCCCTTTTATATAAAAGGAACAAAACAAATTTAGTATATTTATCTACAATAAAACCATAAATTATGATAATTTAGCAAATAATTTAACACTTCGTCCAAAATGAAAAAAATTCTAATTACTAATGATGATGGCATTGCAGCACCAGGAATAAAAGCCTTAACGGAAGTAATGCACGAATTAGGCGAAATTTATATTATTGCTCCTGATAGCGCACAAAGTGGAATGGGTCACGCAATAACTATAAACAACACTTTAGAATTGAAACATATTCCTGGTTTTTTGGGCACAGAAAATGCGTATAGTTGTTCTGGAACACCTGTAGATTGCGTAAAAATGGGAATTCATGAAATACTAAAATTCAAACCAAATTTATGTGTTTCTGGTGTGAATCATGGTTCGAATTCCTCTATCAACGTAATTTATTCCGGTACGATGAGTGCTGCAGTAGAGGGCGGTATTGAAGGTATCCCATCAATTGGATTTTCTTTATGTGATTATAGTTGGGATGCGAATTTCGAAAATATCAAACCTTACATTAAAAAAATTGCTTCTGAAGTTTTAGAAAAAGGTTTACCAGAAGGCGTGATTTTAAACGTGAATTTCCCAAAAACCGATAACATAAAAGGTATTAAAATTTGCCGTCAAGCGAAAGCAACATGGGAAGAAGAATTTGATAAACGCACCAATCCGATGGGAAAAGAATATTATTGGCTAACAGGAAAATTTGTCAATTATGACAATGGCGAAGATACTGACGAATGGGCTTTAGCAAATGATTACATTTCTATTGTTCCCGTTCATTTCGATTTAACTGCGTATCATGCCATTCAGCAATTGAACAATTGGAATTTATAACTTTCTAACCGAATCTCTTTTACGCAATTCCGTTTTAATTACAGCCGTTTCATAGATTTTTTCAGATTCAGTATCCGGAATTTCCTCTATTCGTTTGATGATTAATTCTGCTGTTTTTTGGCCTATTTCTGGCGCGTGCTGGCTAATAGTTGACAAACTCGGCGTCATTCTTCTCGACCATAATCCGTCTGCAAAACCGATAATTGAAATATCGTCTGGAACTTTCAATCCGTTTTTCAAACAAAACTTCATTGCGGTTACTACAGCATATTCATCAATAGCAAAAATAGCATCTGGCTTTTTGTTTAAAATAAGCGCACTCATTTTATCATCATAACCCAATTCCGAATCCATTAACAACGTAATACTTTCATCGAATTGAAAATTATTTTTTCGCAAGGCTTCTCTATATCCTTTTTCTCTTAACTGACCCACACTTAAATTATGTGTTGTTGAAAAAAGCGCAATCTTTTTACAATTTGTATCTATTAAATATTGTGTGGCATCCACACCCGAATCGAAATCGTCTACAATAACTTTATCACATTTTAGTTCTTCCGTAATTCTATCAAATAAAACTACTGGCGTTCCATGACGTAACACATTATATATATGTGTAAAATCATTTTCTTTTTGTGTTTCTTCTGCTAAAGCCAAAATAAAACCATCAATCGCACCATTATCTAACATTTCAATCATTTGTTTTTCTTTTTTTAATGATTCGTTAGACGTACACGTAATCAAATTGTATCCTTTTTTATTGGCATATATTTCAATTCCAGAAAAAACTTTCGCAAAAAACGGATTTAAAATATTTGGAAAAACCACCCCAATCGTATAAGAACGCTGATTTTTTAAGTTTTTAGCGATACTATTTGGTTTATAATTTTTAAGCAGGGCAAATTCTTTAATCTTAATTTTAGTTTGTTCACTAATTTCAGGACTATTACTTAATGCTTTAGAAACCGTTGAAGTAGAAACGCCTAATTCTTTTGCTAATTCTTTTAAAGTGGCTTTGGTTTTCATTTATAGTGGTATATTGAATTCAAAAATATAAAAATAGAGAAGAACAAACCTATTAAAATGAATATAAATTTAGATTCTAATTCAAAGAGTTCAAAATCAATACAAAAGAAATTTCAGTTAGAGTTTGTAATTTTAATAATTAATTGTACTTTTGCACCCCTAAACCCGAAGTTCGGGAATAGGAATGGAATGTTTAATTAAAAATTAGTATTGTGAACACATTAAGCTACAAGACAATTTCAGCAAACAAAGGAACTGCAGACAAGCAGTGGATTGTTGTAGATGCTGAAGGTCATAACTTAGGTCGTTTTGCTTCAAAAGTAGCTATGCTATTAAGAGGTAAATACAAGCCAAGTTATACGCCGCATGTTGACTGTGGAGATAACGTAATTGTTATTAACGCAGAAAAAATTAACCTTACTGGAAACAAGTTAGATGACAAAACGTACATCAGACACACAGGTTACCCAGGAGGACAAAGAAGTCTAACTGCAAAAGTAATGCAACAAAAAAATCCTGCATTATTAGTAGAAAAAGCAGTTAAAGGAATGTTGCCTAAAAACAAATTAGGAGCGCAATTATTCCGTAATTTAAATGTTAACGTTGGAGACGCTCATAAACATGCAGCTCAATCTCCAAAAACTGTTAACCTAAACGATCTTAAGTAATGGGAGTAATTCACAAAATCGGAAGAAGAAAATGTGCAGTAGCACGTGTTTATGTTACAGAAGGAACTGGTAACATTACAGTTAACAAAAGAGAGTTTGCTGTTTACTTCCCAACTGCTACATTGCAGTACAAAGTAAAACAAGCTTTAACATTAACTAACAACGAAAACAATTTCGACGTTAAAATTAATGTTTATGGTGGTGGAGCAACTGGTCAAGCGGAAGCTGTAAGAATGGCAATTGCGAGAGCAATGTGTGAAGTAGAAACAGAAAACAGATCTGTTTTAAAACCAGAAGGATTATTAACAAGAGATCCTAGAATGGTAGAACGTAAAAAATTCGGTCAGAAGAAAGCACGTAAGAGATTCCAATTCTCGAAACGTTAATATTGGATTTATTCCTGTATTATTTTTCAGATACATTTTTACAATTAAATTAGAATTTAAAAACAAGTTGTCGATATTTCTTTTCATTGGAGAAGAAATTAGTTTAGCATCTAAATTTTTAAGACACACGAAAGTTACTACTTAAAAATTGCTAGAACACGGAACGTAAACTATTACAAAATGGCAAACAAAATTGACGTTAAAGAATTACTAGAGGCTGGTGTACATTTCGGACACATGACTCGTAAGTGGGATCCAAACATGGCTCCTTACATTTATATGGAGCGTAATGGTATTCATATCATTAACCTATATAAAACTGCTGCAAAAATTGAAGAAGCTAACGAAGCTTTGAAAAAAATTGCTGCATCTGGTCGTAAAATTTTATTCGTTGCGACTAAAAAACAAGCAAAAGATATCGTTGCTGAAAAAGCAGCTGCTTGTAACATGCCTTACATCACTGAAAGATGGCCAGGTGGTATGTTAACAAACTTCGTTACTATCAGAAAAGCTATTAAAAAAATGGCTTCTATTGATAGAATGAAAAAAGACGGTACTTTCATGACTCTTTCTAAAAAAGAGCGTTTACAAGTTGATCGTTTAAGAGCAAAATTAGAAAAGAACTTAGGTTCAATTGCTGACATGTCTAGAATTCCTGCTGCATTATTCGTAGTAGATATTAAAGCTGAACATATCGCTGTAAAAGAAGCAAAAAAGTTAAACATTCCAGTTTTCGCAATGGTAGACACTAACTCTGACCCACGTCAAGTTGAGTACGTTATTCCAGCTAACGACGATGCTTCTAAATCAATCGATAAAATTTTATCTTTAGTAACTACTTCTATTACAGAAGGTTTATCTGAGAGAAAATCAGACAAAGAAGAAAACGCTGTAGAAGCTCCAATAGCTGAAACTGAAGAAACTTCTTCTGAAGCATAAATAATATAAATTCCGAAAGTAAAATTCCAAATTCCAAATTAATTTATTAACAATTAGTTATAAATTATATAAAACTGGAATTTGGAATTTTACGATTGGAATTTCTTTTTTTACATTAATAATTTAAAATAGAATAAAATGTCAAATATAACTGCTGCTGAAGTAAACAGACTAAGAACTACAACAGGTGCCGGAATGATGGATTGCAAAAAAGCTTTAGTTGAAGCTGAAGGTGATTTTGAAAAAGCAATTGAAATTTTAAGAAAAAAAGGTCAAAAAGTTGCTGCAAATCGTTCGGATAGAGAATCTACAGAAGGTGCTGTTATTGCTGCTGTAAACAGTGATAATACTGCTGGTGTTGTAATTTCATTAAACTGTGAAACTGACTTCGTAGGTAAAAACGAAGGTTTCATCAAGTTAGCTACAGATTTTGCTGCTTTAGCTTTAAACCACGCTACTAAAGAATCTTTATTAGCTGCTGATTTCAACGGAATTACAGTTGAAGAAAAATTAATCGAACAAACTGGAGTAATCGGTGAGAAAATCGAAATCGGTGCTTTCGAAAGATTAGAAGGTGCATTCGTTAATTCATACATTCACGCTGGTAACGGTATTGCTACTTTAGTTGCTTTATCTGCTAATGTTGACGGTGGTGCTGAAGCTGCTAGAAACGTTGCAATGCAAGCTGCTGCAATGGCGCCAATTGCTTTAGATGAAGCTGGTGTTGATGCTGATACAATTGCTAAAGAAATTGAAATCGCTAAAGATTTATTACGTCAAGAAGGTAAACCAGAAGCTATGATTGAAAACATCGCTAAAGGTAAATTAGGACGTTTCTTTAAAGATAACACTTTAGTAAACCAAGATTACATCAAAGATAGTTCAATGAGCGTTGCTGCTTACATTAAATCTGTAAATGCTGATTTAGTTGTAACAGGATTCAAAAGAGCTGCTTTAGGATAATATATCTTAAAAATATCTATACCTTTAAGGCTGTCAAATTTGACAGCCTTATTTTTTACCCTCACCCCAACCCTCTCCAAAGGAGAGGACAAAACAAAAACACATTTTAAATATATTGAAAAATATGGGAAACAAAAATTCAAAATGGTACATCTTGCTACTTTTAGCACTAGTTTGGGGAAGTTCATTTATCCTAATGAAAAAAGGTTTAGATGGCGGTATGAATGCTTATCAATTAGGCGCATACCGTATTATTTTTACATCCGTATTTTTACTACTTTTTGCAGGTAAGGAAGTTTTCAAAATTAGTTCAACTAAAATCAAGTATATTCTTTTAGCTGGATTATTAGGCAACTTTTTCCCTATTTTTTTATTTGCTTTAGCGCAAACCCAGATTAGTAGTTCTATTAGCTCTACTCTAAATTCTTTTACACCATTAAACACCTTAATCATCGGAAGTTTATTTTTTGGATTAACATTTAGCAGAAAACAAATTTTCGGATTGCTTGTTGGAATTATTGGTTGTTTAGTTTTAGTTTATGCAGGTGCCTCAGGAAATCCAACCAAAAATTACTGGTTTGCACTTTTGGTGGTAGTTGCCACTTGGTGCTATGCATCGAATATTAATTTGGTAAAAAAATATTTATCAGACGTTCCTCCATTAACAATAACCGTTGGTAATTTTATATTTTTACTTATTCCTGCCCTACTAATTTTAGGGTATCACGGATTTGGTTTTCAAACTATCGAACAAACTTCTGAGGGTTTGAATTTTGCTAACAATATCCATCCGCTAGTTTATGTAGTAATTTTAGGAATTGTTGGCACCGGATTAGCGAATATCTATTTTTATAGATTGATTCAGATGTCGTCACCAATTTTTGCTTCTAATGTCACCTATCTTATTCCAGTTGTAGCCACTATTTGGAGCGTGATATTTAATGAAGGCGTTACCACCTTACAAATTGTAGGAACAGCAATCATTTTATTTGGAGTATATATTACAAATCGGAAATAAAAAAAGGATTGCTTTCGCAATCCTTTTTTCTAAATCAAAATAAAAATTTTATTCGAAATCTTTATCTGTTACACCTTCGTTAATTTTCACTTCGAAAGCGCTAAATTCTAAAGGCATTCCTGCACTAATTGTAATTAAGTACGGGTATTTAATTCCTTTAAAATCTTTATAATCATTATAATTAATTATTGATGCTGGTCTTCCTTCTTTACCTGGATGCTCTACAGCAATTCTATAACCTGTAGCTACTTCGTAGTAATATTTAGATTTACCTGAGCTCACTACATAAGCTTCTTTATCATTAATTTTTTCAATTCCAGCTAAAACGATATTTTTATCTTTAAGCATTGCTAATTCTTGAAATGGAACAGCTTCTTCTTTCATTTTAGTATAATCTTCACCTTTAACATCTGTTCTTTTTCCTTGAGATTCAGTGTAAGCAAAGTCTTTTCCAACAACATTTTTAGCCAATGTCATTCCCATTCCAGAAACAACAGTACTATTCATGTTTTTAGCAGATGATTTTGTAACCATTTCTAAAGCTTGACCTTGAATACTGGCTTTATAAGTAATCATCATAGTTTTAACTTGGCTTAAATTTTTCTCACCACCAATTAAATCAATGTGTTTTTTAACAACAGATTGAGCCGTTACTCCAGCAGGAATTTCTTTTTTTACAACAGGCTTCTCTGCTTTATTTCCATATTTATCGAAATAGAAAATTGGCATTTTTTCTCTTGTACTCATAGCTTCTAATCCTGGTAATACTTCAGTAGCTTTACCAACAATAACTACTCTAGTATTATCTGCTAAGAAATATTTATTAGCTGCATTTCTAATATCTTCAGGAGTTACTGCATTAATGTTTTTTACGTAATTTTCGTAAAAATCTTCTGGTAAACCTAAGGTTTTAATATTTAAAGCATAACGAGCGATAGTTGCTGGTTTTTCAATTTGCATTACAAAGTTTCCAATGTATTTTGCTTTTGCATTTTTTAAATCTTCAGCAGAAACTAAATCTGTTCTAATTTTTTTCAATTCGTTAAAAATTTCAACTACCGCACTATCCGTAACTTTATTTCTTACAGAAGCTGTTGAAGAAAATTTAGAAATATATTTTCCAGCTCCTAAATTAGAATATGAACCATATGTCCAACCGTGTTTCTCTCTTAAGTTTAAGAATAAACGACCTTCACCACCACCACCAAGAATTTGGTTAGCTAAAATAGCAGCGAAATAATCTTTATCATTCATTTTTAATTTTGACAAATTGATTAAGGCAATTTCAGATTGAACCGCATTTGGAACATCCACAAAATTAATTTGAGAATACTGTAAATCTTTTGGATCATTATACGTTAAGTTTGGCGCAGTAGCTTTTTTCCAAACATCAGCACCAAACAATTGTTCTACTTTAGCTTTCACATCTTTAGTTTTCACATCACCAATAACAACTAAATATGCATTTGCTGGCACAAAATATGTGTTATAGTGATTGATAACATCTTGTAAGGTTACATTTTTTAATGTTTCTTCAGAAGTAAATTCACCATTATAATGTTCTTTTCCAAAAGTTAAAACATTTTGCACACGAGAAGCAATTGCAGAAGCGCTTTTTTCGTCAGATTTTAAACCCTCAATTAATTTAGCTCTTTCTGCATCAAAATCAGCTTGAGTAAATAATGGGTTTAAAGATCCGTCTGCTAATAATTCTAAAATTCTTGCAGAATATCTAGACAAACCACTTGCAGATGCTCCTGATTCGTTAAAATTAAAATTCGCTCCTAAGAAGTCAATTTCTTCATTAAATTTTTCTTTAGAAATTGTTTCCGTTGCATTACCAATCATTGCGCTTACTAAATCGGTAACTCCTTTTTTGTTTCCTTCTGCGAATGGTGCATTATCTAAAGTTAAGTTATAAGAAACTCTAGGTAATTTATTATTTTCAACTACTAAAACTTTTAAACCATTTTCTAAAACGAAAGAAACAGGTTTCTTAATATTAATAGTTGGAGCTGGCCCTTGTTTAGGCATTTTTCTGTCTTGTGCTTGCATAGTTATTGTAAGTAATAAACTGGCTGCGATATATAAATACTTCTTCATCTTAAAAATTATTTAGCTGTTTTTTCTTTTGCAGGGCCATAATTTAAAACCAAACGTTGGTTAGGATTTAAATATTTTTTAGCCACTTCTCTAATATCTTCTCTTGTAATAGAACGGTAAATTTCAATTTCAGTGTTAACTAAATTGATATCTCCGTATAATAGATAGTAAGAAGCTAAATTTTCTGCAATTCCTTCCACAGTTGAATTAGAGTTTACATAATTGTTTTCAAACTTATTTTGCAATTTTTGGAAATCATTTTCAGAAATTAAATTGTTTTGCATGTTTACAATTTCCTCATCAATTTCTTTTAATAATGTTTCAGAAGTAACATCACCTAATGGTAAACTGTAAATAATATATTGCCCATAATCTTCTTGAGAATTATTG
>CAMLRV010000057.1 GCA_946482495.1 uncultured Flavobacteriia bacterium | reverse complement strand
GTCAAGAATTAAAGGATTTCCACTTCTATCAGGGCTAAATTTTTATATTTGCAGTAAATTTAACAAAATGCCAAACAACAAACTTGCTTTATTAGAATATTTAGAAGGCTTTGTTTCTGAAAACAGAAAAAACCGATTTCTGGAAGTTTTAAAAAACAGAACCAATCATTTTACCATTGTTACGGAAGATGTGTATCAATTTCATAATACGAGTGCTGTGATGCGCAGTTGCGAAGTTTTTGGTATTCAGAATTTACATGTTGTAGAGCAGCGTTTTGGAAAAGATATTGACAAACAAATTGCCATGGGTGCTGAAAAATGGGTAGATATCAATCAGCATCAAAGTATGAAAAATTGTATTTCAACATTAAGAGCACAAGGCTATCAAATTATCGCTACTACTCCTCATAATGATTCTTGTTTATTAGATGAGTTTGATGTGACTAAAAAATCGGCCATATTCTTTGGAACGGAAAAAGACGGACTTTCGGAAGAAGTCATGCAACAAGCAGATGGTTTTATTAAAATACCGATGGTGGGTTTTACTGAAAGTTTAAACATTTCAGTTTCTGCAGCATTAGTGATCCAAGATATTACAAATCGTGTTCGTCATACAGATGTAGATTGGCAATTAACGGAAGAAGAAGTTTTAGACAAACGAATTGATTGGTGCAGAAAATCTATTAAGAATATTGAATTTGTGGAAAGCAGATTTGTTGAAGAAGAACCAAGTAAAAAGTAAAAAGAGCCAAGCAAATTCTAAGTCATGAAGAAACTATCACTATTAGCAATGCTTATATTTTTTGTTTCATGCAAACAAGAAGAACAGTCTTTACAAAATTCAGATAACAAAAAAGATTCTTTAAAAACAAAAAGCTTTTCAATTTTCAACAGAAACACAACTAAAGAAACTGCTGAAGTTTTAGACTTTTTTTTAAGTAATAAAATCGATGTTCTTAAACACGTAAAATTGATTTATTATAAAAGTCAATATTTTAATTATAAAGAAAACAAAAAAGACATTCCAAGTCACATGAAGTATTCTAGTCATTTCCTTTTAAATGATTATGAAACTATTATGTACCAAATAGAGAATATTAAAAATAATGAAAAAATACCTCATCTTTTCTCCTATAAGCAAATATATATAGACCAGTTCGAGAGAAAGTACAAAGTAAAAAAAGGTGAATTTTGGGAAAAATATGAAAAAGTATTTGGAAATAATGCCTTTGTTGTAATTTCAAAACCTTTATTTTCAGAAAATCTTCGATACGCATACATCGAAATTTCAATATCTTGTGGCGAATTATGTGGAGAAGGATTCCATTATTTTCTAGAAAAGAAAGACGAAAAATGGGTAATTATAGAAAAAGAAAGCGATTGGGTTTCTTAATTTAATGTGCCAAAACAATTTAAAATACACGAACAAAAAAATCCGTCTCGTATTTTGGAACGAGACGGATTTCATTTTTGATATACTAATTATCTATTTCTTTTCTGTTACAATTGCGGTAAAAGGTTTTTTGCCCACGTTTGTTGTTTGATGAGTTACGGCTGGTGACCAAGCTGCTTGCCCAGCTTTCATATCTACAACGGTTGTTTCTTTACCCTCTACTTCTACTTTCATTTTTACGTCGGTAAGAGCATAAACAGTATATTCTTGATGTGAATGCCAGACAGCAACTGCGCCTGGTGCAAAAGTTACTTCAGATATTGTAACTTTGTCGTTGTCGGTTAAAATTTTAACAGTTACGCCAGGCCATTTTTCAATTTTTTCCTGAGCATTGGTTAATTGCGTTGTTGTCATGAATACAATCACTGACAATAGCAATAAAATAGATTTTTTCATGATATTTTATTTAAATTTTCCCTACTCGTATGGTTTTTCAGTTCTACCCCGTTTTTTTAAGTGGTTTCTGGTTTCCGCTTTTAAGATCCGTATCTAATTCCGTTTATTCTAGTTTATTTCGTGACAATAAATCTTGCAAAATTTCGCTTTTGCTTAAAAGGAAAATGTTGGAAACTGAAGTTATCAACTCAAAACATTATAATTATTAAGGTTCAATAATACAGGAACCTTTTATAATAACTATCCTTTCATAAAACTAAATTAGAATAACTATCCGTATGGTAGATGCTAAAATGGGGAATCGTAGTGTTTTATTAAATAAAAACCTAATAATCAAATAGTTAAGCTGTTACAAAATTACGAATAATATTTAGTATTGATAATAATAGATAAAAAAAAATAGCTTTGTTTTCATAAAACGATTAATAGAAGAATCTAATAAAAAGCAAAAAGAGTCAAGTAAAACTTACTGACTCTTTTCTTATATTTTTATATACTAAATTTTAATTTCTCTTTAAGACTTTGTAATCATTATATGAAGTTGCGATAGCGTCAAGCACTTGTAAATCACTAGCGGTATCAATGAAATTTTTAGAATAATTACACTTTTCTAAAATAATATCAATTTCATTTTTATCTAATCGCAACAACATCATTAACGATTCTCTATCAGTATTTTTACTTAAGATGGCTGCAAAGTTGGCGTCTTTTTTTAACTCCAATATTTTTTTCAGTTCTTTTTCTTTCGAATTAAATAAAGAATACACTAAGTCAACTGGATTTGACAAGGCTTTCAATAAGTTTTCTGTTGCATTTTTAGCTTTCATTCCTGGTTCGTAACCCAAGTTTAAACCAGCAATATTATATCTATAATTTTCATTAACCGGAATTAATTTAGTATCAATTTGTAGATAACCCGTAAGTTTATAGCTAGTAACTACTACCGTTTCAATTTCAGTAATTTTCTCACTTAATAAAATTGTTTTATTTCCTGAAAGCCATTTCTGACTTACTTTCACTTCAGTGTAATTATATCCTAAATGAGAAAACAAAAGTTCATCATTTAAAGTAGCTGAAATTTCAAATTCTCCATTTTCCGAAGCTAAAACTACAGCTGAATTATTTTTATTTAAAACCGTTACTCTAGCAATAGAAGTATTTGTTTTTATATCCATAATTTTTCCTTTCACTTTTAGCTGTAAAGAATCTGTTTGAGAAAACCCAAAAACTGAAAAGAAAAGTAGTAATAAGTAGCTAATTTTTCTCATAGAGTTAGAAAATATTTCAACAAAAGTAAGATTAAATTTTAAATGATATATGTTGTTAACATAAGATTATAAAAAATCCCGAAACGAATAAACGAAACGGGATTATAATATTAAACTAATAATTAGTCTTTACTTCTTCTTGGTGTTCTTCTTGCGCTTTCGAAACCAGAACTTCTTCTTTCCGTTGGACGACTTTCAGAACGACCTTCACCTCTTCTTCCGCTATCGCGAGAATCTGAACGTCTTTCTCTACTTTCACCATCGCGTTTTGGTCTTTCACTTCTGAATCCACCATCACGGCTACCTCCATCTCTAGAACCTCCTTCACGTCTAAATCCACCTTCACGTTTGAAACCACCATCACGACTTCCGCCTTCTCTTCTTCCAGAGAATCCACTTCCGCCAGATCTTCCTCCGCCGCTTCTTCCGTTATGATCTCTTCTTCCAGAATTTTTAGCACCATCGTTTTTAGAAATTTCAACGTTGATTCTTCTTCCATTATGCTCAATTCCGTTAAGAACTGTCATCACTTTATCTGCTAATTCTGCATCGGTATTAAAGAAAGAGAAACCTTCTTTTACGTCTACTTTGAAAACATCATCACGACCAACATCAAGCGTATCTCTTAAGAAATCTTTTAACTCCATCCATTCGAAACCATCACGCGCACCTAAGTTCACGAAATATCTTACAGCACCTGAAGTTGGAACTTCTCCACCTTTTCCAGGGATTTGAGTTAAATCTTTAGATTTTTTATAATAGTTTATGAAACGATTAAATTCTACAGAAACAACTTTTTTGATTAATTCTTCTTTATCTAAATCACCTAAAATATCAAAAATTGCAGGTAAATAGTTATCGATTGCATGATCCGTTTCCGTATCTTTAATTTTATTCGCTAAGTGTAATAACTGAATTTCGCAGATTTCAATTCCAGAAGGAATCGTTTTTTCTTCGAATTTCGTTTTGATAATTCTTTCGATGGCATGAATTTTTCTAACTTCACTTTTCGTAATAATTACAAATGAAGTTCCCGATTTTCCAGCACGACCTGTACGACCAGAACGGTGCGTATACGTTTCGATTTCGTCTGGTAACTGATAATTAATTACGTGCGTAACATTATCAACATCAATTCCACGAGCCGCAACGTCTGTTGCCACTAACATTTGAATTTGACGACCACGGAAAGCTTTCATTACACCATCACGTTGCGCTTGAGATAAATCTCCGTGTAATGCAGCTGCATTGTATCCATCTTCAATTAATTTTTCTGCAACCGCTTGAGTATCTCTTTTGGTTCTACAGAAAATAACTGAGAAAATGTCTGGATTTGCATCTGCCAATCTTTTTAAAGCCTCATATCTATCACGTGCATTAACTAAATAATACTCATGAGAAATATTTGCTGAACTTGAATTTTTATGACCAACCGTAATTTCTTGCGGATTTCTCATAAATTCTTTTGCTATTCTAGCTACCTCTTGTGGCATTGTTGCCGAGAATAACCATGTGTTTTTGTCACGTGGTGTTTCCGATAAGATACTTGTAATATCTTCATAGAAACCCATGTTTAACATTTCGTCTGCCTCATCAAGAACACAGATGCTGATGTTTTTAATATTCACCATGCCTCTGTTAATCATATCTTGCATTCTACCCGGTGTAGCAACAATTACTTGTGCTCCTCGCTTAATATCACGCGCTTGATCATTAATACTCGCGCCACCATATACCGCAACCGTGTAAAGACCGTCGATGTATTTTGAGTATAATTTAATCTCGTTTGTAATTTGCAAACACAATTCTCTCGTTGGAGAAAGTATTAAAACCTGTGTTTGCTTGTTGAATGGATCAATCTTTTGGATTAGCGGAAAGCCGAAAGCGGCTGTTTTTCCTGTTCCTGTTTGGGCAAGAGCGACGATATCTGTGTCATCTTGCAATAATAGTGGAATAGCTTTCTCCTGTACTTCTGACGGGGTTTCGAATCCTAAATCACCTATTGCTTTTAACAACGACTCGTTTAACCCTAATTGCTCAAATTTATTCATTATATATTTTTAAATTGGGTGCAAAGGTAGAATTAATAATCGGATTAAACTAATTTGTTTTTAATTGATTTTCAGAAAGTTACGTTTTGGAAGATGGAAGTTAGAAGCTAGAAGTTACACTTCGACTCCGCTCAGTGTGACATTTTTTATAAATTAGATAAGAAATTTATCAATTTTTGAACTGCAATTCCTCTGTGACTAATTACAGACTTCTCTTCCATGGTCATCTCCGCAAATGTTGTCGAAAAACCTTCTGGTTTAAAAATCGGATCGTAACCAAAGCCTTGGCTTCCTGACTTCTCAGTAGTCATTTCACCTTTTACAATACCCTCAAATAAATATTGTTGATTATTAATATTTAAAGCAATAATCGTTTTAAACTGCGCTTTTCTATTGGTTTCAGTAGCTAATTTTTGTAAAACCAAATTCATATTATCATCCGCATTTTTTTGTTCGCCAGCATAACGCGCCGAATACACACCAGGTTCATTATTTAAACTTTCAATTTCTAAACCTGTGTCGTCCGCAAAACAAGGTAAACCATAATTTTCGGTTACATAATTGGCTTTCAAAATTGCATTTCCTTCAATGGTTTCTGCCGTTTCCGGAATATCCACAAAACAACCAATATCTTCTAAAGAAACAATTTGAAATTGCGAACCGACTTGCTGCTGGATTTCAGCAATTTTATTTTTGTTGTTGGATGCGAAGACTAATTTCATAATTTTTGATTGGCACGCTGATGACACGGATTTGAATGGATTGAAACTGATTTTTTGAAACACAGATTGGAGAAATTATACTAATTTTAGGAAACATAATTAAAAGATTATCTTAAAGCATTTTATTTTTTTCACTTTCTTTTTCTTTCTTTTTACCTATCTTAATTTTACTTTCTAATTCAGAAGCTATATAAAAATAAATTGAACAAAATATTACAATTACACCAAACCATGAAGACAACGAAAAAGTATTGTTTTGTTTTAATGCTTTTATTTCTAAATCCTTACGTTTAATGCTTTTCGATAATTGATCATAAAAAGAACCTGTCTCATTATTAATAACAAACGCTTGATAATAACTTATCTTCTCTTCTAACAACTCATTTTCATTTTTTAAATTTTCATAATCAGTTTTCATTTTTATAGAAATAAAAATCAATGTTCCTATAAAAAATAAGTATAAAAATAATTTTAATGAAATTAAAAACTTTAAACTTTTATTCTTCAACATATTTTTATTAAGCTAACAACTTCTTATTAATATCCTTAATCAACTGCGGACCTTCGTAAATAAATCCAGTATATAATTGGACTAAGCTCGCACCAGCATTTAATTTTTCAATGGCATCTTCAGCCGTGTGAATTCCTCCAACTCCAATAATTGGGAAAGATTTATTACTTTTTTCCGATAAAAATCGAATCACTTCCGTAGAACGTTTTGTTAATGGTTTTCCAGACAATCCACCTACCTCAACTTTGTTTTCTGATAATAATCCGTCACGAGAAATAGTTGTATTTGTTGCTATTACACCTGCAATTTTAGTATCGTTTACAATTCCAATAATATCTAACAATTGATCATCCGTTAAATCGGGAGCAATTTTCAATAAGATTGGCTTTTGTTTCGGTTTCGTAGTATTTAAATCTTGTAAGGTTTGTAATAATTTCGTCAGTGGTTCTCTATCTTGTAATTCACGTAATCCTGGTGTATTTGGCGAACTTACATTTACCACAAAATAATCAACATAATCATATAAAGCATTAAAACAGATTTCATAATCGCTTGTTGCTTCTTCGTTTGGCGTAACTTTATTTTTACCAATATTTCCACCAATTAAAACTTGTCCGTTATTCTTTTTTAAACGTTCAACAGCTTCTAGCACCCCTCCATTATTAAATCCCATTCGATTAATAATTCCACTATCTTCTTTTAAACGAAACAAACGTTTTTTCGGATTTCCTTCTTGACCTTTTGGAGTTAAAGTTCCAATTTCAATAAAGCCAAATCCTAAATTAGAAAGTTCTTTATACAATTTAGCATCTTTATCGAAACCTGCCGCTAATCCAACCGGATTTTTAAATTTCAATCCAAAAACCTCTCTTTCTAATCGTTTATCTTCAACCTGATACATCGAATTATAAATGGAAGAAACAATTGGAATTTTATTGATAAAACGTAAAGCGGAAAATGTGAAATAATGAATTTTTTCTGGATCAAAACAGAATAAAACTGGTCTAATGAATAATTTGTACATAATGTAAGTTGAGTTGTTGCGCAAAAATAGGAAAATTTTAACAAACAGCTCAATTTTATTTTCATACATTTGTATATACAAATATTAATAATGAGTCATGAACCGAAAACGATTTTTAGGACTTTTGAGTGTAACTCCAATATTATTTGCAATGAGAAATTTAAACGAATTATATAATTACAAGGACATTTTACCAAATACTGTAAAAATGCCTGTATTATTTTTAGGACATGGTAGTCCAATGAACGCCATTGAAGAAAATGAATTTGTAGCTGGCTTTAGAAATATTGCCAAAACCATCCCTACTCCAACCGCAATTTTATGTATTTCTGCGCATTGGTATACCAAAGGCACGAAAGTCACCGCAATGGAAATGCCACAAACGATTCATGATTTTGGTGGTTTCCCAAAGGAACTATTTGAAGTGCAATACCCTGCAAAAGGGTCACCAGAATTGGCGCAATTAACTAAAGAATTAATTTTACCAACCGAAGTCGAATTGAGCCACGATTGGGGTTTAGATCATGGAGCTTGGAGCGTGATTAAACATTTGTATCCAGAAGCAAATATTCCAGTCATACAAATGAGTATTGATTACAGTTTAACTGGTGATAAACATTTTGAAATCGCCAAAAAATTACAAGAATTAAGAAATAAAGGAATTTTAATTATTGGAAGCGGAAATATCATTCACAATTTACGAATGGTAGATTGGGCGAACTACAACAAAGACAATCATGGTTACGATTGGGCGAAAGAAGCACATGCCGATTTCAATAAATATATGTTGGATGGCAATTTTAAATCTCTGATTAATTATCAAAATCACAGTGAAGCTTGGAAATTGGCGATTCCAACGCCAGATCATTATTTACCTTTATTATATACGTTAGGTTTAAAAAACAATAATGAAGAATTGCAATTGTTTAATGACAAATTTGTAGCAGGTTCATTAAGCATGACTTCAGTGAAGATTGGGTAATAAAAAACCCTGAAATAATTCAGGGTTATATTATTTTATTTTGGGTTCGTAGCAATCACAAACTTCAAATTATTCTTTACTCCTATTTGAAGCACATCCACTAAATCTTGTACTTGCAAATTAAACGGAATACGAACTACAACGGTTTGTTCTTTATCTGTACCAATCTTGGTTAATAATTCTTTTTCTAATTCGTCAAAATTAACAGGTTGTTTATCGATAAAATAGTTTTTATCTTCTGTTACCGAAATACTCACATGTTGTTTATTTGTTTTTTCGTTGGTTTTCGATTTTGGCAACGTCATTTTAATAACATTCGGATTCGCCAAAGTTGAAATGATTAGAAAAAACAACAGCAAAAAGAACATGATATCACTCATAGAGGAAGCATGAACTTCAGCATGAAATCTTTTATTTCTTTTAATTGCCATTTGGTCTTTGAATTATATTTACAAATTCTAATACTTGTTTTTGAACATTTAACATATAATGATCAATTTTCCCATTCAATAAATGATACCCTGCATAAGCTACTAATCCTACGATAAGTCCAGCTCCAGAAGAAATCATTTTTTCATATAAACCTCCAGAAATATTTCCGATACTAATATTTTCCGTAATCGAAATACTATAGAAAATTTTAATTACCCCAGAAATTGTTCCTACGAAACCAAGAGTTGGTGCCATACCCGCAATTAAACCCAATTGCCCCATTTTACGTTCCATTTCACCTAATTCAATTTGCGCCATACGCTCCATGTTCGATTCAATTTCAGAAATAGGTCTTCCAATAGTTAAAATTCCTTCTTTAACCACTTTAGCTGTTGAATTATTTACTCTTTCTGCAGCGCCAATTGCTAAATTGATATTTCCACTATTTAAATGTGTACGAACTTCTTTTAAAAGGAAATCGTCATTTTTAGTTGTTTTACTTATATATAAATAACGCTCTACAATTACATATATCGTATAGAACATTAAAATCACAATTGGAATAAGAAAGAAACCTCCTTTTAATATAAATTCTAAAACTGATATCCCTTCAGCTGGCGGTGGTGTATTAGGGTTGGCTGAATTTGTTACTGCTTGGGCTACTGAATCTACTGCAGTTTGTAAAAAAAATCCGATCATAAGTAAACTATTCTTAATTAATTTTTTGAAATTTGCACTAAAGATACATTTTTCTATAAAGTATAAAACTAAAAAAAGCTTAATTTATTTTGTTGGAAGTGGA
The DNA here is from genome assembly GCA_946482495.1 of uncultured Flavobacteriia bacterium. The sequence goes on along the minus strand of CAMLRV010000057.1, from coordinate 1,332 downwards.
AAATCTTTAAAATAATTATAAAATGACCTATACAGAAACTTTAAATTGGCTTTTCAATCAGCTACCAATGTTTCAAAATATTGGCGCTTCCGCATATAAAAAAGATTTAACCAATACGCTATTACTAGCCCAACATTTAAATCATCCAGAAAGAAATTTCAAAACCATTCATGTGGCTGGAACTAACGGAAAAGGTTCAACAAGTAGTATGATTGCTTCTGTATTTATGGAGGCTGGTTATAAAGTTGGATTATACACTTCTCCACATCTGAAAGATTTTAGAGAAAGAATTACAATAAATGGTAAGCAAATTTCTAGAGATTACGTAAAAAAGTTTGTAGCCAAGAATAAATCATTTTTCGAAAATACACACTTAAGCTTTTTTGAAATGACAGTTGGATTGGCTTTTGAATATTTTTCAGATAAAAAAGTTGACATCGCTATTATTGAAGTAGGAATGGGCGGCCGATTAGATTCTACTAACATAATTTCACCTTTATTATCTGTAATTACGAATATTGGCAAAGATCATACACAATTTTTAGGTGATACCTTAGAAAAAATTGCTTTTGAAAAAGCTGGAATTATTAAACCAAATATTCCAGTTATAATTGGCGAATACATTTCTGAAACCAAACCTGTGTTTTTAGAAATTGCGAAACGAAATAATTCGGAAATACATTTTGCGCAAGATAAAGACCATCCAGATTATCCTTGTGGACTTTTGGGCGATTATCAATTAAAGAACAAAAAAACAGTTATTGAAGCCTTTAGAAATTTGAAATCTAATTTCACTATTTCTGAGGACAATATAAAAGATGGGATTTCAAACGTGGTTAAAAACACCAATTTACAAGGAAGATGGCAAGTTTTACAAAATCATCCGAAAGTCATATGTGACACGGCTCATAATGCACACGGACTTGAAATTGTAATGAATCAATTGAAAAAGGAAAAATTTAATCAATTACATATTGTATTAGGGGTAGTTAATGATAAAGATTTGGATTCTGTATTACCATTATTCCAAAAAAATGCGATTTATTATTTTTGTAAACCGAAAGTTCAACGTGGATTAGATGCAAAAATTTTAAAACAAAAGGCATCCGCATTTAATTTAATCGGAAAGACATACAACTCAGTTTCAATAGCTTATAAAAACGCAAAAGCAAATTCCAATCCCAATGACCTTATATATATAGGAGGAAGTACATTTGTAGTTGCTGAAATAATTTAATTTTTTTCGAAATTTTATTTGCATTTAAGAAAAACAGCTGTATATTTGCACTCGCAATACGGAAGTAGCGCGATTTATTGGGGTAATTAGCTCAG
>CAMLRV010000056.1 GCA_946482495.1 uncultured Flavobacteriia bacterium | reverse complement strand
GAGCATTAATTTCTGATTTATACGCTTTATCAAATTCTACATAAAAATTACCAACTAACTTATCGCCTTTTAAACCTGTTGATTCTGGAGTTTGTCCTTTTCCGAATTTTTGCCAAGCCAACATCGATTTACAAATATGAATTCCACGATCGTTGATAATTTGCGTTTTATATACTTTTTTTCCTGAAGCTTTAACAATTTCAGCAACCGAATATCCCAATAAATTATTTCTAATATGCCCTAAATGCAAGGGTTTGTTAGTATTTGGTGAAGAATATTCTACCATAATAGCTTTTTCACCTGGAGTTGGAGTCACAAACCCGAAAGTGGTATTATCTTTTATGTTATTGAAGTATTCTAAATAGTATTTATCTGAGATTACTAAGTTTAAAAACCCTGCAACTACATTAAATTTAGACACTTCAGCTACATTTTCTACTAAATATTCACCGATTTTTGTACCTATTTCTACAGGATTGCCTTTGATTTGTTTTACTAATGGAAAAACAACCATAGTAATATCACCTTCAAAATCTTTTTTTGTTGATTGAAATTCTACTCTTTCAATAGTGATTTGAAACAGTTTTTCAACGGCATTTTGTATAGGTGCGGAAAGAATTTCTTGTAAAGACATAATCGTTTTTTTAATAGCGTGCAAAGATAGGATTTTTAACGAATTGAAAAGTGGATTTGTAACAAAATTTAAACTTTTGAGTCAAACTATCACATCAATCAATTAAGAAACAATTAACAATCGGCATTGTGTGATTTCAAATTTGAAAATTACCTTTGCACATTATTTAAAAAATCACATGAAATCAATTAAATTTTTAATCGCCTTTTTGCTTATTTATAGCACCAATTTAATGGCGCAAGAATCAAGACCAGGAGTTGTTTCTGGAAAAATTATAGATAAAAAAACTAATGAACCTATTGGTTTTTCAACAGTTAGTGTTTTAGATGGCACAAAACCTGTAGCTGCAGTTTCCACAAAAGAAGATGGAAGTTTCGAAATTAAAAACTTAGAATTAAAAAGTTTAACTTTAAAAGTGGACTTCGTAGGGTATAGTGATGCTTCAAGACCAATTAATTTATCTGAAGAAAATAAAGAAATTAATTTAGGAAATATTGCTTTAGAAACGGATTCAAAAATGATTGAAACTGTTTCTATTGTAAAAGAACGTTCAACTATTGAGCAAAAAGCAGACAGAAAGGTAGTTACAATTGGGAAAGATTTAATTGCTTCTGGGGCAACAGCTTCTGAAATTTTCAACAATATTCCAACTGTAAGTATTGATCCACAAACAAAAGAATTAAGCTTAAGAGGAAATTCAAATGTTCGTGTATTAGTGGACGGAAAGCCAACAAACATTGATGCTACTCAATTATTACAACAAATTCCTTCTGCATCAATTAAGCAAGTAGAATTAATTACAAATCCTTCATCAAAATACAATCCAGAAGGAAATAGTGGAATCATCAATATTATTTTAAACAAAAACACACAAACAGGTTTTAATGGAAGTATAACAAGTGGTGTAACTTTTGGTGTAACTCCAAAAACGAACCAATCTTTAAATTTAAATTACAAAGTTGGAAAAGTAAATTTCTATACTAATTATGGTTTCAATCATGGAAAGAACAGAAACTTTGGTTTTGTGGACAGCGACAGAGTTGGGTATGAAAACTTCCAAGATTTTAGATTTTCAAATGTAAACACTTCTCATTTATTGAAATTAGGAGCTGATTATTACATCAACGACAACAACACATTATCTTTCTTTACGAATTGGAATTTCTTCGATGGAAAAGGAATATCAAGAACCGTTTCAGATTATGAAACTTTAGCTGATGCTGTTCAAGAAAACTGGAATAATAGTGGAAACACGACACAAACCTACGATTTAAACTTTAAGCATAATTTCAAGAAAAAAGGAGAAACTATTGAATTTCAGATGAACACTTCGATTACTGATAATGAAGATTTATCTCACTTCTTATCCAATGGAATACCAAGTTTAAATGATATTAGTGGTAAATCAACGTATTCGCAATTTAATATTGATTATGTAAATCCACTTTCGGAAAAAGCAAAATTAGAATTAGGTTACGAATCAAGATTACAAGCTGGAGAAAATACTTTTAATAATTTTCAACCATCTGAAACAATTGTAAATCAGTTTGATTACAACAGAAATATTCATGCTATGTATGCTAATTATAGTAAAACTTACGGAAAATTTAGCGCACAAGTTGGTGCAAGAGCAGAATTATATAACCTATTTGCGCATCCATCAAAAGTTTCAACTGATCCAGACCCAACAAAAAACTCTAATGAAATAATTACAGATGAAATTTTCACAGTTTATCCATCTGCTTATTTATCATATAAAATGGATGACAGTAATACGTTTAATGTGAATTATACTAGACGTGTAGACAGACCTAGTAACGGTCAAATTAATCCAATTAGAGAATGGAGAACTGTAAATATGGAATCGAGAGGAAATCCTGCACTTGAACCTCAATTTACAAACTCATTTGAAGTGAATTATACAAAAATCATGAAAATTGGTTCAATTACTTCTGCAGTGTTTTATAGATTAATTGACGATGAAATTACAAGAGTAATTTACAATGATCCAAATGATACTAACTTCTATATTTTGTCTTTTGATAACTTTAAAGATAATAATCAAATTGGTGCTGAAGTTAACGCTAATTTGAAATTAACAAAATGGTGGTCAACAAATGCAAGTGCTGACGTGTATTTCAAAACAGTTAGAGGAACAGTTGCTAACTTAGACACAGGAATAATGGAAAACGGAGAAGTGGATGTGGCTACTTTTAATGCTAGATTAAACAATACCATTACTGCTACTAAAAAATTAAAATTCAATTTATTTGGAATGTATAGAGGAAGAGATTTAAGTCTTCAATTTGAAAGAAAACCAATGTACAAAATGGATTTTGGAGCAAACTATACTGTTTTCAAAGGAAAAGGAACTTTATCAGCAAGATTAAACGACGTTTTCAACACGATGCATTTCGGATTTGAAGGAAATATTCCTTACAGAAGTGTGGGCGAATTCCACTGGGAAAGTAGAACTTTCTACTTAGGATTAAACTACAACTTTGGTGGTGGTAAAAACAGAGAGTTACAAAGAAAACAAAGAGACAAACAAGAAACTCAAGGTGGTGGCGGAATGTTCTAATTTCATCGTTCCAAGTTGAAAATTAAACTTTCGTTATTTGAAAATAAATTTAAAAGCGTTCAGAAATTCTGAGCGCTTTTTTTATTAAGTGGCACATTATTTGATTTGTATTTTTAAAGATTTTACTTACATTTGTGTGACTTACTATTAAAAAATAATGGAAATTAACAACTTATCTGAAACTCCTGTTACAAAAACACTTTCTACAGAAACTAAACCAAATAATAAAAAGAAAATCATTATTATCTCTTTAATCAGTTTAGTTATTTTAACTTCTCTTTCATTCATTTGGATAAAATTCAATAAAAAAGAACCTTTTTGTTTAAAAGACGAAACGCAAATTTATGACTACTATAAAAAATCAGTCGTATTGGTAAAAAACACTTATACCTATGAAATTTCTATTAACGGACAAGAACCGTTCATTATTAATCCTGAATTATTATTAAACGATAGTAAAGATAATCCATATTCTCAATTTAAAAGTGAAGTAACTGGTACTGGGTTTTTCGTTTCGGAAGAAGGTCATATTGTAACTAATCATCATGTAATTGAACCATGGATTTTTAGAGAAATGTATTCCAAAAGTGACGATGTGGAAGAAGAATATATCGACTACGAAATAGAAGAAATTAAAGCATTAATCGCAAATAACATTCCAGCTTCTACAGATCCAAGAAAATACAGACATACTTTAGAACAACGTTTAGCTGGAAAAAAAGTTGCTGAAGATGAAACTCAAGTTGCAGTCGCAGAAGCAATAGCAGTAGAAGATTCATCATCTACAGCAACAGCAGCAGCTGTTACTGATTCAACAACAGAAAATGGTTATAAATCATTTATAGAAGATGATGCAGAAGAACCAAGTTATGAAGCAAATTATTATGAAGAAGAGATTGAAGATGAAGCTAAAATATCAACTGACTCTATAAAAATCACCTACAGACTTGTTGATTCTAGAATCGCTTTACATGGTTCTAATTCGAAATGGTTAAAATGTAAAGTTTTAGAAATGGCAGAAGGAATGGATATTGATTTAGCCATATTACAATTAGAAACAGAAGAATTACCTGAAGGCGTAACGAATATTGTTGATTTAGAACAAGCCATTGATAATGATGTACAATTAAAACCAGGTTCTGAAGCAATTCTAGTTGGTTATCCAATGGGAATGGAACTAGCCAAATCAAAGGCAGGTGATGTGAGAGTTCAAATTTATGATGGAAAAATTAGTAAAGAATCAGATGGTACCAAAATACAATATAGTACCACTTCCACACATGGAGCCAGCGGTTCACCTATATTTAACAGTTGCGGACAATTAATTGCGGTTAACTTTTCGGGATATAATTTCACACAAGGTTATAATTTCGGAATTGTGGCGCGACACGTCAAATCACTTATAGATTAAAACAAAAAAGCGTCCCGAAATAATCGGGACGCTTTTTTATATTCTTTTATAAAATACGTAATCGGTAATTAAAGGTTTTAATCCTAAATTTTTCAATTCCGAATTAATTTGTGCTCGGTGATAAGATGAATGATTCACCACATGAAATAACAATTCATGCAAAACATTAGTATAAGATTCTCCTGTAGAAGTTACATAAGCTACATTTTCATTCAAATCTTTTTCAGTTAAAATTTGTTTGGTTAATTCGAAATTTTGCTGATCAACTTCAATCATAGAAAGATAATCTTGCAATTGCCAAACACCATATTGTGTTGGAATTTTTAAGATTCGAGTCATCCAAATTTCATGTGCATTTAAAATATGAGAAATTAAAATATGAATCTTTTCATTTAATTGTGATTCATGTTCTTTCAAATAAGTAATCATTTCCTGATTCTTATCAAAAGTATATTGAAATTTATCTAAATAAAAAGCTTTCATTTACCAACGAATTATGGCACTTCCCCAAGTAAAACCAGAACCGAATGCTGCTAACACTACTAAATCGCCACTTTTAATTTTACCTTTTTCCCAAGCTTCTGTTAAAGCAATCGGAATGGATGCAGCAGTGGTATTACCATAACTCATAATGTTATTGTACACTTGATCATCAGATAATTGGAATTTCTGTTGAATAAACTGAGAAATCCTCAAATTCGCCTGATGTGGCACCAACATATTAATATCGGAAACTTGTAAATTATTCGCTTGTAAGCCTTCATGAATGACTTCACTGAAACGTACCACTGCATTTTTAAAAACAAATTGTCCGTTCATATATGGATAATAACTTTCGTCATTTGGATCATTATCAGCAATCACATCAGTAATCCAACGTTTTCCCATTCCTGGTGCAATTAAGGCTAATTCTTCTGCATGTTGTCCTTCAGAATGTAAATGTGTAGATAAAATTCCTTTTGACAAATCTTCTTCTCTTGACAGAACTGCCGCTCCTGCTCCATCACCAAAAATCACAGAAACTCCGCGACCTCTATCAGTCATATCCAAACCTGTAGAATGTACTTCCGATCCAATAATCAAAATATTTTTATACATTCCAGTTTTAATATATTGATCGGCAATTGATAATGCATAAACAAATCCAGAACACTGATTTCTAACATCTAATGCTCCAACAGTTCGTAAACCTAAATCGCGTTGTACTAAAACTCCTGGACCTGGAAAATAATAATCTGGTGAAAGTGTAGCGAAAATTACAAAATCGATATCTTCTTTAGCAACATTTGCGCGTTGAATAGCAATTTCGGCTGCTTTTACTCCCATGGATGTGGTTGTATCTTCTCCTCTAATGACATGACGACGTTCTTTTATTCCAGTTCTTTCCTGAATCCATTCGTCATTCGTATCCATTAATTTCGATAAATCATCGTTCGTTACAACATTTTCTGGCACATAAAAACCTAAGCCTGATATTTTTGAATGATACATATATTCTGTTCGTTTTAGATTACAAATTTACCACTTTTTATCAATCCAATAAAATAGCATTAAAATTATGTACAAAAAACAAAAAAGCCCGATTAAAATCGAGCTTTCTTACATTTTTATAAAATTTTATTCTTCAACTACTTCAGCATCTGGAGCATTTTTCTTAACAGATTCGATTCCGTTATCTCTTGCTGCCACAGATTCATATAATTCACTTGTTCCAATTACTTGCCCATTTGTAGCTTTTAAATTGAAATATGGTTTATCATTTTTTGAAACTAATCTTTCAAAACGCGCATTATCTTGTGAATTTTTCTTTACCGATTCAATACCGTTTTCACAAGCTGCTTTAGTTGTATAGACTTCACTAGTCAAAATCACTTGACCATTAGTTGCTTTTAAGTCGAATTTAATTCCTGTTGGCGTTTGTTTAATTACAAATTTTCCCATTTTACTAAGTATTATAATGTTAATAATTATAAAGTTATACTTTTTTTTCTTACAAAACATTTTTTAACATAATTTTCTCTATCTAATTGTAACAATCTTAATATTTTCACCACTAATTTTTAATTCAACATTTGAAAAACTAATATTATGAAAATAAAATTTTTCACTTTAGCGATTCTAACTTTTACGTTTTATACTGGTTTTGCTCAAGAAAACATTACGTATCAAAAACCTTCAAAAGAAATTCTAGAACTAGCTGATTACCAACGCGCTCCATCTGTAAATATGGATTCTAAAAAAGAATACATGCTTTTAAGCTACAGAAATACATATAAAACACTTGACGATTTGAATCAGGAAGAAATGCGTTTAGGTGGTTTACGAATCAATCCAATTACGAACATTTCAAGCACAGTTACTTATATCAATAACTTAAAATTGAGAAAAGTAAAAGATAAAAACGAAATTCAAGTTAAAGGTTTACCAGAAAATGCATTGATTACAAATGTGAGTTGGTCACCAAACGAAAAGAAAATTGCTTTTACCAACACTACAAATTCTGGTGTGGAATTATGGATTATTGATGTAGTTTCAGCTACAGCAACAAAAATTACATCTGATAATTTGAATGCCAATTTAGGCAGTCCGTTCAACTGGATGAATGACAACGAAACTTTATTAGTGAAAATGTTACCAAAAAACAGAAAGCCACTAATTGATAGTAAAAAAGACTTACCAAAAGGCCCAACTGTTTCAACAGCTGACGGTTCAAAATCTCAAAACAGAACGTTTCAAGATTTATTGAAAAACAAAACGGATGAAATCAATTTCGAATCGTTAGTTACATCCGAATTATACAAAATTTCTATTTCTGGAAATGCAGAATTATTCAAATCGGCTGACATTTACGCTGGTGAAAGTTTCTCACCGGATGGAAAATATTTAATGTTAACAACCATTCAAAAACCATTTTCATACATTGTTCCGTTAAGTAGATTTCCTCAAAAAACAATTGTTTATGATGTTTCTGGAAAAGAAATCAAAACCGTAAACGAAGTGCCATTAAACGAAATTATGCCAAAAGGATTTTCTTCAGTAAGAAAAGGAAAAAGAAGCATGGGTTGGAGAAATGACAAACCAGCAACTCTATATTTTGTTGAAGCATTAGACGAAGGTGACCAAGCAAAACAAGTTCCATTTAGAGATGAAATTTTCGTTTGGGATGCACCATTTGCAAATAACCCAATATCTTTCTTCAAAACAAAACAACGTTACGGAGGAATTATGTGGGGAAATGACAATTACGCCATAGTATACGACAGTTGGTATGATACTAGAAATGCAAAAACATATTTAGTCAATCCTTCAAATTTAACTGCTGAAGCGAAAATTATTTCGGATAGAAATTCGCAAGATATTTACTCTGATCCAGGAAATTTTGAAACCAAACGTAATGAATTCAACCGCTATGTTTTAGCCATTGAAAATGAAAATGCGTACTTAATTGGAAATGGTTTCACTAAAAACGGACAATTCCCTTTTATTGACGAATTCAATTTAAAAACACAAAAAACAAAACGTTTATATACTTCAACATATACAGATAAAAAAGAAGATTTATTATCTGTTGAAGATTTCAAAAAAGGAGAAGTTTTAGTGATGTTGCAATCGAAGAATGAATATCCAAACTATTACATGAGAAACATCAAATCGAAAAATAGTTTGACTCAAATTACAGCTTTCGCGAATCCATTTGTGAGTATCAAAAACGTTTACAAAGAAGTTATTAAATACAAAAGAAAAGATGGTGTAGAACTTTCTGGAACATTGTATTTACCAGCAAATTATGATAGAACTGCGAAAAAAGAAAAATTACCATTATTAATTTGGGCGTATCCAGCAGAATTTAAAGACAAAAATTCGGCCGGACAAAGTGATAAAAATCCGAATGAATTTACCTTTCCAAACTATGGTTCGTTTGTATATTGGGTAACAAAAGGTTATGCCGTTTTAGACGATGCTTCTTTCCCAATTATTGGTGAAGACAAAACTGAACCAAACGATACTTTTATTCCGCAATTAGTTTCAAATGCAGAAGCAGCCATTGATGCAGTAGACAAATTAGGATTTATCAATAGAAAAAAAGTAGCGGTTGGCGGACACAGTTATGGTGCATTTATGACAGCAAATTTACTTACTCATTCTAATTTATTTGCCTGTGGAATTGCAAGAAGTGGCGCTTACAATAGAACCTTAACTCCATTTGGATTCCAAAGTGAGCAACGCAATTTCTGGGATGTTCCAGAAGTATATTCAGGAATGTCGCCATTTAATTCGGCAGATAAAATGAAAACACCATTGTTATTAGTTCATGGTGATGCCGATAATAATCCTGGAACTTTTACGTTACAATCGGAACGTTATTTCCAAGCCTTAAAAGGTTTAGGAGCGCCAGTAAGATTAGTTTTATTACCAAAAGAAGCACATGGTTATGCGGCTAAAGACAATATTTTACACTTGCTTTGGGAACAAGATCAGTTCTTAGAAAAGTATTTGAAAAACTAAAACAATATAAAAATCGACTTGTAAAAATTTACAAGTCGATTTTTTTTATGCAAACTATTGAAGCTTTATCTAATTCTTTATCGTTTTCAAAAAAGATAGTTTTCTCATTTAATTTTGCTTCAATTAGATACGATTTCCCTTTGAAATACGATTTGATAACCTCAACTTTTAAATCTGATTTCTCTACAATTTGCAATTGGTTTGGATAAATTAATTGTAATTTTCCATTGATTTCTATTTCATTTACCTCACTAAATAAAGCTGCTGTATATTTATGTTTTGGATAAAAATATAATTCTTTTGGAGTGGCTTTTTCTAAAATGGTTTTGTCTTTTAAAACGATAACCTCATCAGAAAACGACAAGACATCATTGATATCATGACTTGCAACTATAACCGTAATTTGCTTTTCTTTTGAATAGTTAAAGATTTTTCGACGTAAATCATTTTTTCTAAAATTATCAATATGTGAAAAAGGTTCGTCTAAAAGTAACACTTCTGGTTCTTGGGCTAAAACTCTTGCTAAAGCCACACGCTGCATTTGTCCGCCACTCAAAAATTTGGCTTTAATGTGTTTGAATTCGGTCATTTCAACCAATTCTAATAATTCATCAATTCGATTTTGCTTTTCTTTTGGATAAAAATTGGATAGAAATTTCCCAACATTTTCTCCAACAGTAATGAATGGCATCAAATCGAAATCTTGTGCCAAATATTTCATAAAAGGCATTCCGGGAACTAAATGATATTTTGGTCCTAAAATTGGAATGTCTTTCCAAAATATTTCTCCGTTATCACAATCAATTAATCCGTAAATTAATTTTAACAAGGTACTTTTTCCGCAACCACTTTCTCCAATTACAGATAAATGACTCCCGCCATTTAGCGAAAACACTATATTTTTAAGTATTTCGTTATCAAAGTAGGAAAAATTTTCTATTTTTATTGTAAGCATCGAAATTGTAACTATTTTTTTATATCTTGCGTCACCCAAAATTATTAAAAAAAACTAAAAATGATTAAAAAAATATTTACTTTACTACTAGTTTGTAGCTCATTTGTAGCAAGTGCTCAATACGGAATTGAAGCAAATTACGGTTTAAATGGTTGTTACGACCCAAGTTACAATGGATTTACTCACTTTGGTGCAGGTGTAACTTATGATTTTGACGATACATTTGGAGCAAAAATAGACTTCGGTATGGATGAATTTTCTGTTCAAAATGATTTGAGAGAAAAGAAAACCGGTGTTTCAAATATGAGAATTACAGCTCAAGGTGTGGTTAACATAACTAATTTAGCTAATTCAAGAGCAGATTATAATAAATTTAATGTTTTGGCTCATGGTGGAGCTGGTTTATCAGTTTTAAATTCGGATATTCCAGATTATCCAAATACAGACCATTTATTAAATTTAGTTTTTGGTATTACTCCAAGATTTAAAGTTACAGATGGTTTTTATTTAACAGCTGATTTTTCTGCAATTGCGAATGTTTCTCAACATTATTTATTTAATGGAGAATTATCTTATACAGATACTGTAAATTCATTTACTGGTTTAATGTATAATGCTACTTTTGGTATTGCATACAAGTTTGGTCAATAATATTTTTGATAGATATAAATAAAAAAGAGGAACAAATGTTCCTCTTTTTTTATAACTTTAAATGAAAATTAATTTCCAGATTCTCTTTTAGCATCTTCAATCATTTTCTCATTCGCTAAAATAGCAAATTCCACTCTTCTGTTACTCGCTCTTCCTGCATCAGTATCATTTGAATCAATTGGATCGGATTCTCCCATTCCCATGATTGTAAAACGAGAACTTACTAAACCTTTTCCTGCTAAATATGATTTTACTGAAGTTGCACGTTG
>CAMLRV010000055.1 GCA_946482495.1 uncultured Flavobacteriia bacterium | reverse complement strand
TTGGTACAAAGTGCTAAAAACTTTTCTTTATTAAACATAAATAGTTATTTTTACAAAGTTACAAATTTATATTTCGAATAAAAATATACCAAAAGCAGGTTTTTTTCGTTTTAAGTTTGTTTCCACAAATTTCACGAATTAATTTTTTAAAATTTGTTTTAATGAAATTTAAAAAATAATTCAATTAAAATAATCTAAGAATCAGCTGTCAAAAAAATAAATAGCATGCGTCAATTATATCTAATTTTAAGTCTATTCACTTTACTTTTTGCTACTTCTTGTAGAAATGAACTTGATTTCGAATCGAGTATTGGAGATTTATCTTTCTCGAAAGAAACCGTGTATTTAGATACCGTTTTCACTAATATTGGTTCGAGTACTTACACGTTAAAAGTATACAACAATAGCAATAAAAACATCTCAATTCCCAATGTAAGATTAGGAAAAGGACAAGCTTCTAACTATCGCTTAATGGTAGATGGTGTTTCTGGAAAAGAATTTGAAAACGTGGAATTATTAGCCAAAGACAGTATGTTTATTTTTATTGAAGTTACTTCAGATGTGGCTGATGCAAATCCTACTGATTTTTTATACACAGACAGAATTGAATTTGGAAATTCAGTAAATTTTCAGAAAGTAGAATTGGTGACATTAATTCAAGATGCCGTCTTCATTTACCCAGAAAGAACGGGAAGTCCGAACAATTATACTTACGAAGAAATTCAGTTAGGTTTAGACGAAAATGGTGATCCAATTAAAATTACTGGAACCAATTTAAGTCATTCAGACATTACCAATGGAGATGAATTACATTGGACCAACGCTAAACCCTATGTGATTTATGGTTATGCCAAAATCCCAGAAAACGAAACTTTAGTGGTTGATCCTGGAGTTAGTGTACATTTTCATGCGAATTCTGGTTTAATTGTGGCTGATGATGCACATTTAGATGTTAACGGTGGATTAAGTACTTACAATCCAGATGGTTCCGTTTTAGTAAATAATCAAGTGGTATTTGAAGGCGACAGATTAGAATCTGGTTATTCTGATGTAGCTGGACAATGGGGAACCGTTTGGTTTTTACCAGGTAGCAATAATAATAGTTTAGAAAATTTAACCATTAAAAACGCAACAGTTGGCATGTTAGTTTCTGGAAATGACGGAACTCCTACTCCAACAATTGATATGTTGAATGTACAAATTTACAATTGTGCCAATGTGGGTATTTTAGCTAGAACTGGTAACATGGTGGGTAAAAATGTTGTAACGAACAATTGCGGACAAGCAAGTTTAGCGTGTACATTTGGTGGAAGTTACGATTTTACACATTGTACTTTTGCAAATTATTGGCCTTCTCCTAGTCAGACATGTTTGGTAATGGATGATTATGATGGTTCGCCTACATATGCGTTAACGCAAGCCAACTTTAAAAACTGTATTTTTTATGGTTCCACTAATTTAGGAATTGCATTGGAGAAAAATGGAAGTACTTTCAATTATAAATTTGACAATTGCTTAATAAAGTTTATCGATTTCAACAATCAATTTGCAAGTAATCCGTTATATAATTTTAATGATATCTCGAAATATGTGGGTTGTAAAATCGCCACCAATTCAAGTACAAATATTCCTGATTTTAAAAATGTTAACAAGAATAATTTGAGAATTAAAGCGAATTCTATTTGTATAAATAATGCCAATAATACATTTTCAACCTTTGCTGATATATTAGGAAATTCAAGAGCTACCTCATCTGACATCGGAGCTTATGAATTTTTACCATAAATTTTAAATTTAGAGCGGTTTTTACCGCTCTTTTTTTTTTCTACTTGAATAAGAAACTTTACCTTTGCACCACAACAACACCCGAGGCAATTTTAACTAAATGAAATGCAACGGAATTAAACAACACCATACAATGATTTTTTTCTTTGGAAACCAAAGCAACACAGTATTTGCAGTACAAACTCAAACTGAAATTTCTGCCGAAAACATTCAAAAATTAAACTGGCTATTTGGGGAGACACAACAAATTGACAGTAAAAACATCACTCAAAATTTTGTAGGACCACGTGCCGCAATGGTTACTCCATGGAGTACAAATGCAGTGGAAATTACTCAAAACATGGGAATTTCTGGGATTATTAGAATTGAAGAGTTCGAAAAAGTTGCTGCTGATTTTACAGATTTCGACCCAATGCTTTTCCAAAAATATGGAGAATTACATCAAGAAATTTTCACTATTGCTATTCAACCAGAAGCTATTTTAGAAATTAGTGATATTGATGGATACAACAAACAAGAAGGTTTAGCTTTAAGTTTAGAAGAAGTAGAATATTTAGATAATTTATCAACTAAATTAGGTCGAAAATTAACGGATTCTGAAATTTTTGCATTCTCTCAAGCCAACTCAGAGCATTGCCGTCATAAAATTTTCAACGGAACTTTTATCGTTGATGGCGAAGAAAAACCAACTTCATTATTCAAATTAATCAAAAAAACATCTGAAACTCATCCAAACGATATCGTTTCAGCATATAAAGACAATGTTGCTTTCGTTAAAGGTCCGAAAGTTACTCAGTTTGCACCAAAAAGCGCTGACAAACCAGACTTTTATGAAGAATCAGAATTTGATTCGGTACTTTCATTAAAAGCTGAAACACATAATTTCCCAACAACGGTTGAACCATTTAATGGAGCTGCTACTGGTTCTGGCGGAGAAATTCGCGACCGTTTAGCAGGTGGACAAGGTTCATTACCTTTAGCAGGAACTGCAGTTTACATGACTTCATATTCCCGTTTAACAGATAACAGAAAATGGGAAGAAGGTGTAAATGAAAGAAAATGGTTGTACCAAACTCCAATGGATATCTTAATCAAAGCTTCAAATGGAGCATCAGATTTTGGAAATAAATTCGGGCAACCTTTAATTACAGGTTCTATTTTAACTTTCGAGCATGAAGAAGCGAACAGAAAAGTTGGTTACGATAAAGTAATCATGCAAGCCGGTGGAATTGGTTACGGAAAATTAGATCAAGCCATTAAAAAGAAACCTCAAGAAGGCGATAAAATTGTCATTTTAGGTGGAGAAAATTATAGAATTGGAATGGGTGGAGCTGCGGTTTCATCTGCAGACACAGGTGCATTTGGTTCAGGAATTGAATTAAATGCCATCCAACGTTCTAATCCAGAAATGCAAAAACGTGCGGCTAATGCCATTCGTGGTTTAGTGGAAAGCGAAAACAATCCAATTGTTTCGATTCATGATCATGGTGCAGGTGGACACTTAAACTGTTTATCGGAATTAGTAGAAGATACTGGTGGATTAATCGATTTAGATAAATTACCAGTTGGAGACCCAACACTTTCTGCAAAAGAAATCATTGGAAACGAATCTCAAGAAAGAATGGGATTAGTAATCGGTGAAAAAGACATCGAAACTTTACAAAAAATTGCAGACAGAGAACGTTCACCAATGTATCAAGTGGGTGATGTAACTAGCGATCATAGATTTACATTCGAATCGAAATCGACTGGTGCTAAACCAATGGATTACGCTTTGGAAGACTTTTTCGGAAGTTCTCCAAAAACAATTATGACAGATAATTCAGTTGCTAGAAATTATAGTAACTCAGAATATAACGCAAACGAAATTCCAAATTACTTAGAGAACGTTTTAAGATTGGAAGCGGTTGCCTCTAAAGATTGGCTAACCAACAAAGTTGACCGTTGTGTGGGTGGTCGTGTAGCGAAACAACAATGTGCTGGACCGTTACAATTACCATTAAATAACGTAGGTGTAATGGCTTTAGACTTCAAAGGAAAAGAAGGAATTGCAACATCTATTGGTCACTCTCCTATTTCTGCATTAATTGACCCAGTTGCTGGAAGTAGAAATGCTATTGCAGAATCACTTTCAAATATTGTTTGGGCGCCATTAAAAGATAATTTAGCTTCAGTATCATTATCAGCAAACTGGATGTGGGCTTGTAAAAATGAAGGTGAAGATGCTCGTTTATATGAAGCGGTTAAAGGTTGTTCGGATTTTGCAATCGAATTAGGAATCAACATTCCGACAGGAAAAGATTCACTTTCGATGAAACAAAAATATCCGAATGATGAAGTTATTGCACCAGGAACAGTTATTATTTCTGCTGCAGGAAACTGTTCTAATATTACTAAAGTTGTAGAACCAGTTTTACAAAGTGATGGTGGAAATATTTACTATTTAAACTTATCTCAAGATGCATTTAAATTAGGTGGTTCGTCATTCAATCAAACGTTAAATAAAGTTGGAAATGAAACGCCAACTATCAAAAATGCTGATTTCTTCAAGAAAGCATTTAATACATTACAAGATTTAATTAAAGAAAGAAAAATTAAAGCTGGACACGATGTTGGAAGTGGTGGTTTAATCACAACTTTATTAGAAATGTGTTTTGCGGATGTGAATTTAGGTGCGAATTTCGATTTAACTTCAATTAACGAAAACGATACCACTAAATTATTATTCTCTGAAAATATTGCTGTAGTTTTCCAAGCTGATGCTGAAGTAGAAGCAACATTTAAAGCAAATGGCGTTGAAATTTTCAATATTGGAACTTCAACGAATTCAAATACAGTTTCAGTAACTAACTTCAATGATTCTTTTGATTTTGATGTTACAAAATACAGAAAAACTTGGTTTGAAACTTCTTATTTATTAGATCAAAAACAAACTAAAAACGGAAGAGCTAAAGATCGTTTTGAAAACTTTGACATTCAACCGCTACAATTTACTTTCCCATCTCATTTTGATGGAAAATTAGTAGCTACAAATACTACAAACCGACCAAAAGCAGCGATTATTCGTGAAAAAGGAAGTAATTCTGAACGTGAAATGGCAAATGCGATGTATTTAGCAGGTTTTGACGTAAAAGACGTTCACATGACCGATTTAATTTCTGGTCGTGAGACTTTAGAAGATATACAATTCATTGGTGCCGTTGGAGGTTTCTCTAATTCGGATGTTTTAGGTTCGGCAAAAGGTTGGGCTGGAGCATTTTTATACAATGAAAAAGCAAATACTGCATTGAAAAACTTCTTCAAAAGAGAAGACACACTTTCTGTTGGAATTTGTAATGGTTGCCAGTTAATGATGGAATTAGAGTTAATTAATCCAGAACATGAAGTACATGGAAAAATGAAACACAACGATTCTCATAAACACGAAAGCGGCTTCACCTCTGTAAAAGTTCAAAAGAATAATTCGGTGATGCTATCAACATTAGAAGGTACCACTTTAGGGGTTTGGATCTCGCATGGTGAAGGAAAATTCAATTTACCATTATCGGAAGAAAACTATAATATTGTGGCTAAATATGGTTACGAAGGTTATCCAGCCAATCCAAATGGTTCAGATTATAATACGGCTATGATGTGTGATGCAACAGGAAGACACTTAGTTACAATGCCACATATTGAGCGTTCGACTTTCCCTTGGAACTGGGCAAATTATCCAGATAGAGGTCAGAAAGACGAAGTGACTCCATGGCTAGAAGCATTTGTAAATGCTAGAAAATGGATTGAAAACAAAAAATAATATTTATAAATAAAAAAAATCAGCTTTTAATAAGCTGATTTTTTTTTGTCTTTATAGTTTCGAAAACTAAACGTGTTTTTCAATTATGACTTGTAAATCCTTAATTTCAAAGGGTTTGACCAAAACATCGTTAATTCCGTTGATGGCCATTTCATTAATAATTTCATTTTTATCAGAAGCGGTTAGCGCAATAATTGGCGTGATGACACCTAATTCTCTAATTCTTTTTGATGCTTCAAAACCATTTAAAACTGGCATATGAATATCCATCAAAATCAAATCGAATTCATAATTTTCTACCAATTCAATTGCTTCTAAACCATTTTCAGCAATTTTACAAGTGTGATCACTTTTATTCAATAATTTTTTCGTCACCATTTGATTGATCTTGTTGTCTTCAACCACCAAAATTTTCAAATGTGTTTTATTTACTTTCGAGTTTAAAACCGTATTGTTTTTAAAAATTATTTCACAATCTGCCACAATATAAGGCATTTTAATCGTAAAAACCGTTCCAACATGAATTTCACTTTTGACAGAAATTTCACCTTTAAACAAATCTACTAATCTTTTTACGATAGATAATCCAAGTCCAGTTCCTTTATATTGTTCATTTAAATTGACGTCAACTTGAACAAATTTTTCGAAAATTTTATCCAAATATTCTTCAGGAATTCCGATTCCATTATCTTCAATTTGAATTTGAATTTTTTGCTCGTTATTTTCCTCTAAAAGTTGCAGTTTAATAGAAACCACTCCGTTTTTTGTAAACTTTAATGAATTACTAATTAGATTAATTAGAATTTGAGAAAACCTTGTTAAATCGGTTTTTATAAATTGTGGAACATCATCTGAAATTTCAATATTTATCTTGTTTTTATTCGATTTCGCAATAATTCCTAAAGATTCTTTAATTACAGAAATTTCTTTTCTAATTTCTACATTGTCATAAATTAATTCGAACTTAGTGTCTTCAATTTTATAAACATTTAAAACGTCATTAATTAAGGATAACAAGTAATTCGAAGAAAACTTTAAGGCATGGAAATACTTGTTTCTTTTTAATTCAACATGTTCGGATTCAATAATTTCAGCCATACCAATTACACCATACAAAGGCGTTCTTAGTTCATGACTTACATTCGATAAGAATTGTGATTTTAATAATGAAGCTTCTTCAGATTTTATATTGGCAATCTTTAATTGTTCGTTAGAATCGAAAAGCCTTTTGTTTAATTTTCTATAATCCAAAAAGTTTTTAAACATGTATATTAAGAAGAACAATAGAATTCCTGCGAAAAACAAAGTCACTTTTAGGATTTTATTAGAAGCAATAATTTTCTGGTCTTGAACTTGTTTTTCAGATTCATTTTTCTGAATTTTATTGTTCATTTCCAAAACATCAATGGAAACGCCAGCAAATTTTATATCGTTACTTCTTTCTTTTAATTCTAATTCGTCTTGTAGATTATTGTGTTTTTCGAGAAATAATAATGCTTTTTCATCATTATGCATCTTTTTATAAAACTTATAAATTTCATCATAAATTTCTAGTTCATTTGGTTTAAAAAACTCTACAGTATTTTCTTTTAACCTGCTTAAAACCAAATTAAAACTTTCTTCCGCTTTAGAATTATTATTGGTATACGAATAATAGTTCCCTAACAAAGTGTAATAAGTCACATACATTTCAAAATCATTTTCCAATTTTAAAACGGGAACTATTCTATCTAGATATTGTTTACCTGTTTCAAACTTTTTTAGTTTAAAGTAAACATCGGCAATATTTAATTCCGTAAAAGCTATGTCTAATTTATCACCATGAAGCTTAGAATATTTATAGCATTTAATATAATATTCTAACCCTTTTTTAGGATTATCTAATCGGAAGAAATACAAATTTCCTGTGTTGTTATACAAATACTCAATTTGCTGTACATCATTAGCTTTTAAGGCATATTTAATACCCTCATTATAATAATAAAGTGCTTTTTTTAAATCTGAAAACTCTTCATAATTTAAACCAATAATATTGTACGCTTTTGCAGAAAAACTATAATCGTCGTTTTGCAAAGAATATTTCAAGACCTTATATGCGTTTTCTAAAGATGATTTACAATTTAATTTATTTAAGTCATCGATAGCTTTTTGTAACGTTGCCTTGGCTTCAACTTTATTATTTACAGTTACTTGCGCAAAAAATACTTTTGGTATGAAGAAGAAAAAAATGAATATGTAATAAAACTTTGTTCTCATTTTATGAATTGAGTCTTGTAAAAATAAAAAAATCCTGAGATATATCAGGATTTTTTGTTGTTATTTATTTACAAATTATCGAATTAATTTTCTGTATTTAATTCTTGTAGGTGTTACTTCTTTACCTAACCTTTTGCGTTTATTTTCTTCGTATTCAGAGAAACTTCCTTCGAAATAATATACTTGTGAATCACCTTCAAAAGCTAAGATATGCGTACAAACTCTATCTAAAAACCATCTGTCGTGAGAAATAATTACGGCACAACCAGCAAAGTTTTCTAAACCTTCTTCTAAGGCACGAAGTGTGTTAACATCTAAATCGTTCGTTGGTTCATCTAATAAAAGTACGTTTCCTTCTTCTTTCAACGTCATTGCTAAGTGTAAACGGTTACGCTCACCACCTGATAAAGTAGAAACTTTTTTGTTTTGATCACTTCCACCAAAGTTAAAACGAGACAGGTACGCTCTAGAATTTACTTGACGACCACCCATCATGATTAATTCCTGACCATCACAGAAGTTTTCCCAAAGAGATTTATTTACATCAATATTTGCATGTGATTGGTCAACGTACGAAATTTTTACAGTATCTCCGACTTCAAATGTACCCGAATCAGTTTGTTGTTCACCCATAATCATTTTGAAGATGGTAGATTTACCAGCACCATTTGGTCCGATAATTCCAACAATTCCTGCTTGAGGCAAAACGAAATTTAAATCGTCATATAATAATTTATCACCAAATGCTTTGGCAACATTTTTTGCTTCAATTACGTTTGTTCCTAAACGTGGTCCATTAGGAATGTAAATTTCTAATTTTTCGTCTAGTTCTTTTTGATCTTCATTTAATAATTTATCGTAGTTCTGTAAACGAGCTTTTTGTTTGGTTTGACGACCTTTTGCACCTTGGCGAACCCAATCTAACTCGCGTTCTAAGTTCTTTCTACGTTTAGAAGCAACTTTTTCTTCTTGCGCCATTCTGTTCGATTTTTGCTCTAACCAAGACGAGTAATTTCCTTTCCATGGAATACCTTCTCCTCTATCTAGTTCTAAAATCCAACCTGCAACATTATCTAAGAAATATCTATCGTGCGTTACAGCAATTACAGTTCCCGAATATTGTGCTAAATGTTGCTCTAACCAAAGTACAGATTCTGCATCTAAGTGGTTGGTTGGCTCATCTAATAGTAATACGTCTGGCTGTTGTAATAATAAACGACATAAAGCCACACGACGTTTTTCTCCACCAGACAACACGTTAATTGGTGTTTCTGGATCTGGAGTACGAAGTGCATCCATTGCCACTTCTAATTTATTATCAATTTCCCAAGCCCCACAAGCATCAATTTTGTCTTGTAATTCTGCCTGACGATCCATCAGTTTTTCCATTTTTTCTGGATTTTCGTAAACTTCTGGCAAACCGAAATCGTCATTAATTTTATTAAATTCAGCTAATAGTGCAAAAGTTTCTGCTGCACCTTCGCGAACAATATCAATAACCGTTTTGGTTTCATCTAATTGAGGCTCTTGCTCTAAATAACCCACTGTGTAACCTGGTTGAAAAACCACATCACCTTGGTAGTTTTTATCGATACCTGCAATAATTTTTAATAAAGAGGACTTTCCTGAACCATTTAGTCCAAGAATACCAATTTTAGCTCCATAAAAGAAACTTAAATATATATTTTTTAATACTTGCTTATCTGCTCCAGGATAACTTTTACTCAATCTTTGCATTGAGAAAATGACTTTCTTATCGTCTGACATATTTTTTTATTTATGATTATTACTTTTTATTGAAATTTGAGGTTACAAAGATAGTTTTAAATCAAGAGAATACAAATGCTGATTTCGGAAAACTTACGTTGTTTTTTCAAAACCTTTTCGCGTCATTTCACCCCAACCTTTATTTCCTTTTATCTTTTCCCAATTTCCTCTAATTGCGGCATAAACCGTGAATGGATGGAAAATAATTGCTTCTAAATGTGCGATGAAAACCAACTTACGTAAATCGGCAAAAGTGGTATATTTTCTAAATGTAGCTTCTTCTGTATAAATGGCTAACATCGAAAACATCACTGAAAAAGTATACATAAGAAGAATTAATAAAGCGAAAAACTTCCAATTCATCAAGCCTAAACAAATAAATAAAACAGTGATTAACAGTCCGGCACATTCTACAATTGGCGCTAAATATTCGTAAACTAACCAATAGGGATAACTGACCATTCCAATCATTTTATATTTTGGATTTAAGAACATACCACGATGAATCCAAAGTGTTTCCATGGTTCCACGTGTCCAACGACTTCTTTGCTTTCTTAAAATTTCATAGCTTTCTGGAGCTTCTGTCCAACATAAAGGATCTGGAATATATTGTACGGCATATTCTAATTTACGATCCATCATATAGCGTCGCATACGAATAACCAGTTCCATATCTTCACCTACCGTTTTGGTGTTATAACCACCAGCTTCAATAACAATTTCTCTGTCGAACATTCCGAAAGCGCCACTAATTAATAGCAATCCGTCTAATTTAGACCACGCCATTCTTCCTAAAAGAAACGCTCTAAGATATTCTAAAACCTGAATTCGGGCTACCCAATTTTCTGGTGCGTTTACTTTAATTAGTTTACCTGACTTAATCACACAAGAATTCGCAATACGAACCACACCACCAGTTGCGATAATTCGCTTATCCGATTTTTCTAAAAAGGGTTTGGCCAATTTTAGCAGTACATCTTTATCCATAATGCAATCCACATCAATACAAACAATATAGGGATTGATAGAAATATTGATTCCAACATTTAGTGCATCAGCTTTTCCTCCATTAAATTTATCCACCACAATTAACTTAGAATAAGAAGGATTCGTTGATTTATAAATTCCCCTTACTTCTTTGGTTTCAATTTGCGCAACATATTTTTCATTCGTAAGTTCTAATTCAAATGCGTTAATTAAAATTGGAATGGAATCGTCTTTACTTCCGTCATTTACAACAATTACATCGAAATTATTATAATTGATAGCTAACAGAGATTTTACATTTTCTTCAATTGTCATTCCTTCATTATAGGCTGGTGCAATTAAGGAAACTTTTGGTGTATCGGGCAATGCTAAAAGTGCATTATAATTGACAAATCTGTTTTTTTTATGATAACTTTTTAAGGCAAAAGCAGAAATTAATGCCAAAATAATGTACGAAAACATTACTGATATGGCGAATATCAATATGAAATAATTGAAGACATGTATTCCAGTATCTAACCAACCATAACCTGTCATATTACAAATGTTTT
>CAMLRV010000054.1 GCA_946482495.1 uncultured Flavobacteriia bacterium | reverse complement strand
CATTGCAGCTGGTGCAGCGTTACGAATTTCAAATTCATGCACGTTCAAAGAAGGAATGCTTTACGAATCTCATTATCCTGACAATTTCTTTGCAAGATTTCAAGAATTAGAATACATCAGATCCTTTATTTTTGGAAGAATGGCGTGGAGCAAACTTAACGGTTTACTTTTAGTTTCTGGTGGTTTGGGAATTTTCGATAAAGACACCGTAATTGCCGTTGGCGGATATTGGAACAAATCTTTAGGTGAAGATTTAGAATTAATTACTCGCATGCGCGCTTATATGCACGAAGAGAAAAAAGATTTCGAAATCAAATATATTCCAGAATCGTTATGTTGGACAGAAGTACCAGATGATAAAAAAGTCTTTTTACGTCAGCGCGTGCGTTGGGCTCGAGGCTTAATCCAAACGCTTTTCGTACATAGAAAACTATTCTTTAATCCAAAATACAAGAAAACCGGATTAATTTCATTTCCATATTACGTTTTTTGTGAATTTTTAGTTCCAACTTTAGAGGTAATTGGATTAGTCTTTATTCTTTTAGACATTTATTTCTTCGGAATAAACATACCGTTTTTATTAATCATTGCGCTCTCCGTTTATAGTTTCTATGTTTTAATTACATTATGCTCTATATTCTTAGATCAATTGATTCATAAACAATATGCCAGCTTAAAAGAAATTATTAAACTAATTTTGATGGTATTTATAGAACCATTTGTGTATCATCCACTAAATGTATATGCTTCTTTAAAAGGGTATACCCATTTCTTGATAAATAAAGAGAAAAACTGGGGAAATATGTCACGCAAAGGATTTAAAACTGTAAACTAATGAGTATGAAATTTAAAATATTATTCTTTTTTGTTTGTTTTAGTAGTGTTGTTTTTGCTCAAAAAATAAATACTGATAGTTTATTAGTAGTAACAAACAGCCTAATTAAATCAGGACCAAAAGAATATACTAAAGCTAAAAAAATAGCTCATCAATGTTTAAAAGTAGCGCCAGACTATTTAGATTTTCACATCGCTTTAGGAAGAATTTATAAAAATGAGAAAAGTTTAGATAGTGCAAGATATTATTTCAATCATGTGATTGAAAAAAATCCGAAATACAAAGAAGCTTTCGTGTATTTGAGTCAAACTGAATTAGAAGCCAAAAACAGAGAAGCAGCTTTAACCATAATTGATAAAGGAATTGCAATTTATCCAGACGAAAAAGAGTTTTATTTAGCAAAACTTCAAGTAATTAATAGCGAAGAGAATCCTAAAAAAAACGCTGAATATTTAGAATTTTTAACTACAAAATATCCTGACGATTCTGAAATAAAAAAAGAACTAATTGATGCAAAAAGTAATATAAAATCGAATAGAATTGGTACAAATTACAGTTATACCGCTTTCAATCGAGACAATTACGGACCGTGGCATTTGACTAATATCAATTACTTGAAACAATTTAATAAATTCTCTTTAGGTGGAAGAATTAGTTATATTGACAGACGTGTTGATGGTTCAAGTGTGAATTCGGGATATTTATATGAAATCGAATCGTATTTCAGAACATCTAAAAAGAGTTATTCCTTTGCAAATGTTGGATTTGGCAACAAAAATGTTTTTCCTGAATTCCGATTTATGTATTCGTATTATTTGACTTTGGGAAAAGGTTTTGAAACCGAAATCGGATACCGTTACAACAAACAACAAGATATTGAATTAAGTACTGGAATTTTAGCCTTTGGGAAATATTTCAAAAACAATTGGATCAATTTCAGAAGCTCTTTTTTAATTAGTGAGCCTAAATTATATCCTTCATTAACAACTACGTTCAGACATTATTACGATACGAAATTCGACTATTTTTCATTGCTTTTAGGATATGGAACTTCTCCAGATGAAAGAACAACTTTAACGCAATTTCAAGATCGTGTTGCTTTGTCATCATATCGATTTGGAGCTGGTTACAACAAACTTTTTGCCAAGAAATATAGCATTGGATTAAATTCAAGTTTTAACAGACAAGAATATTTTCCCGACAAATTTCAAAATGAATACAATATCACAATCGATTTAACATACTTATTCTAACTAACACAACCCCACAATGAATAATAAAATACTAATAATTGAAGACGATAAAATCATAAAAAATATTATCGAATTTTTATTAAAAAAAGAAGGCTATCAAGTTGAATTTGCTGAGGACGGCTTAATAGGTTTAGAAAAAATAAATTCCTTTTTACCAGATTTAATTATCACAGATATTATGTTGCCTTATAAATCTGGATTGGAAATTACTTCATATGCAAAAGCTAATTTTCCTAAAGTTCCTGTAATTATTATTTCATCTTTAGGAAAAGAAGATTTAACCGTAATTGAGGCCTTTAAATTAGGTGCAGACGACTTAATTGCGAAACCATTTAATCCAGTTGAATTGGTATTAAGAGTAAAACGATTTTTTCTTACTTTAAAATAGAAAATAAAATCAAAGTGAAAACTCTAAAAAAAACTTAAAACTAGAGTATTCATTACCAAAGTTGGAAATTTATAAGTACTTTTGATAGACAATTTTACAACCATGTCTATTCAATTTTTACATAAATTCACCAACAATTTACCTTCAGATGCTATTGAAGAAAATTATACACGCCAGGTTCCGAAAGCAGCTTTTTCATTCGTAACACCGAGAATTCCGAGTCAGCCAAAATTAATTCACGTTTCTAAAGAAGTTCAAAACTTAATTGGCTTTTCGGATTCTTTTATGCAATCGGAAACCTTTTTAAAATTAGTGTCAGGAGCAGAAATTGTTGCTAACGCCAAACCTTTCGCCATGAATTATGCCGGACACCAATTTGGAAATTGGGCAGGGCAACTAGGTGATGGTAGAGCCATTGTTTTAGGAGAAATTGAACACAACAATCAAACATTTACTTTACAGTTAAAAGGTGCTGGACCTACACCCTACTCCCGTCGTGCTGATGGTTTAGCGGTTTTGCGTTCTTCCATTCGGGAACATTTATGTAGCGAAGCAATGTTTAATTTGGGAGTTCCAACCACTCGTTCTTTATCTTTACTTCTAACAGGAGATGAAGTGTTACGTGATGTGATGTACAACGGAAATCCTGCTATGGAAAAAGGTGCAATTGTTTGCAGAGTAGCACCAAGTTTCATTCGTTTTGGAAGTTTCGAATTGTTTTCTTCTCAAAATGATATCGAAAATTTAAAATTATTAGCTGATTATACGATTTCGAATTATTATCCTGAAATTCAATCCGAAGGAAAAGAAAAATACATTCAATTTTTCCAAAATATTGCAGAAAACACACGAGAAATGATTGTGCATTGGCAACGTGTTGGGTTTGTGCATGGAGTAATGAATACCGATAACATGAGTATTCACGGAATTACTATTGATTATGGACCTTATGGTTGGTTAGAAGATTATAATCCCGTTTGGACACCAAATACAACAGATGCAGAAGGAAAAAGATATCGTTATGGAAACCAAGCTAATATAGCTTTGTGGAATTTATACCAATTGGCAAATGCCTTATATCCACTAATTGAAGAAGCTGAACCTTTGGAAAACATTCTGAATAATTTTGCCAAACAATATGATGCAGATTTCATAGAAATGATGTTGAAAAAAGTTGGAATTATTTCAAAAAATGAAGGAAACGAGATATTGATCCATCAATTATTAGAAAATTTACAGCAAACAGAAACCGATTACACGATATTTTTTAGGAACTTAAATCAGATAAATAAAACCGATTCTGTTGAGGAATGTTTAGCAAAAATCAATTTTGCATTTTACAAACCAGAAGAAGTAAAAGGAATCATTTTAGAAACTTGGCGTTTTTGGTTCGAGAAATACATCAAAGCACTTCAACTAGAAGAACTTTCAGATGACAAAAGAAAATCGCAATTAAATGCTATCAATCCGAAATACGTTTTACGAAATTACATGGCACAAATGGCTATTGAATCGGCCGATAAAGAAGATTATTCTTTAATTAACGAATTGTATGATTTACTTTTAAATCCCTACGACGAACAACCACAATTTGAGAAATGGTTTGCCAAAAGACCCGATTGGGCTAGAGAAAAAATAGGAAGCTCGATGTTGAGTTGCAGTTCATAATTCAAAAATTAGTATTTTTAAATATCTAAATAAAAAATTATGGAAAAATTAGAATTTAAAATAGAAATAAATGCACCTGCCAATAAAGTTTGGAACGTGTTATGGGATGATACAACTTACAGAAAATGGACGACAGCTTTTTGCGAAGGTTCCTATGCTGTAAGCAATTGGAACGAAGGCGATTCCATACATTTTTTATCTCCAAGTGGTGACGGAATGTACAGCAAAATTCATAAAAAAATTGACAATAAGTTCATTTCATTCAATCATATAGGCAACATTAAAAACTATGAAGAAATGCCAATTGATGAGGAAACTAAAAATTGGTCGAACTCTTTCGAAAACTATGAATTAAATGAAGAAAACGGAAAAACAACCGTTCTTGTTAGTATAGACGCTTTAGAAGAATACGTTTCTTTTTTCAATTCAACGATGCCAAAAGCTATGGAATTGGTTAAAAACTTGTGTGAGAATTAATTTTAAACATATAAGTCATATAAGTTTCTATTGTTTTTAAAAACTTATATGACTTATATGTTAAATTAAAAAGTTACCTAGTCTTTTCTATATTTCTTCGTTTCTTCAAAAACGTGTTCTAAAATTTTAGCATCTTGCTCTGAGAATTCTACATTACGTCTTGCCATTACTATTTTAGCCGTTTCAAACGCTTTTTTAGTAATATAAGTCATAAAACCACTTGCGCCACCCCAACTGAAACTTGCTACAAAATTTCTAGGAAAACCAGCTCCAAAAATATTTGCACTTACACCAACAACTGTTCCAGTATTAAACATGGTGTTGATACCACACTTACTGTGATCTCCCATCATCAATCCGCAAAATTGCAAGCCTGTTTTAGCAAAACTTTCCGATTCGTAGCTCCATAATTTCACTTCTTCATAATTGTTCTTTAAATTCGAATTATTACTATCGGCACCAATATTACACCATTCACCTAAAACCGCATTTCCTAAAAAGCCATCATGCCCTTTATTAGAATACCCAAATAACACCGAGTTATTCACTTCACCACCAATAACAGAATGTGGTCCAACGGTTGTGGCACCATACACTTTAGTAGCCAATTTCACTCTACCCGATTCGCACAGAGCAAAAGGTCCACGAATAACAGAACCTTCCATGATTTCTGCATTTTTCCCAATATAAATTGGTCCGGTTGATGCGTTTAAGGTTACGAATTCTAATTTTGCACCTTCTTCAATAAAAATATTTTCTGGTGCAATTACATTTACCGATTTTGGTATCGGTTGTGAATATCTATCTTCTGTAAGCAATTCGTAATCTTCACGAATGGCGGCATCATTTTTCTGGAAAATATCCCAAGTATGTTCAATTTTAATACATTCATCTGTATATTCAATCACATCAAAACTATCAAAGTTGACTTCTTCGCCTTCATTGGCATAAAAAGCAATCACCTCATCATCATAAAAAATAGCTTGGTTCAATTCTAAATTTTTTACCATTTCCGCCAAAATATCATTCGGTAAAAACGACGCGTTAATCATCACATTATTTTCCATTTCCACCATTGGCCATTTTTCAGACAAGTATTCTTCGGTAATGGTAGTGGTAGTATAACCCAAATGTTTTTCCCACTTTTCACGAATTGTCAAAATACCAACACGAATATCGGCAACTGGTCTGGTGAAAGTAAAAGGTAATAAAGCGTTACGATGCGGACCGTCAAAAAGTATATAGTTCATTATGTGAATTTCTAAGTTGAATTGTAAAAATAGAATAATTAAATGACGATGCAAACAAAATTCGTCACTTTAGTGCATAAAAAAAACCCCGAATAAATTCGAGGTTTTCTATTATTTGGATAAATTCCGTTATTATTTTTGGAATTTAGCGTATTTGTTTTTGAATTTATCAATACGTCCTGCAGTATCGATAAGTTTAGATTTACCTGTGTAAAAAGGGTGAGAAGTTCTAGAAATCTCCATTTTGAAAACTGGGTACTCCACACCTTCGTGAGTGATAGTTTCTTTAGTTTCAACTGTTGATTTTGTGATAAAAATATCATCGTTAGACATGTCTTTAAAAGCGACTAATCTGTAATTTTCTGGGTGAATTCCTTTTCTCATTTTGTAAATCTTTTAATGTATGATTATAAGTTAGTTTCGCGGCTTTTACTTAAAAAAGGTGTAAACGCCTTATAACCTTTTGTTAATTTTGTTTTTATTTCAGGGTGCAAATATAGTAATAATACACAATTCTACAAACAAATTAATATTATTTTTCATTAGAATCTCAAAAAACATAAAATTATGATTCTAAACTATTTACAAATTTAAAAAATCTATGTAATTTTGCACCCTCAATTTTTTGACAACGATTTCATTAATTGAGGATTACTTATGGAAAACAAACACGAGCGCCAGCGAACTGGCGAAGCAAAGAAAGTGGCATTCTATACGTTAGGATGTAAATTAAACTTCTCTGAAACTTCTACAATCGCTAGAGATTTCCAAAACGAAGGTTTTGACAGAGTTGATTTTGAAGAAGTTGCCGATATTTACGTAATTAATACGTGTTCGGTAACGGAAAACGCCGACAAACAATTTAAGCAAATTGTAAAAAAAGCCATGAAACTTAACGATAAAGCCTTTGTAGCTGCCGTGGGTTGTTATGCGCAATTGAAACCTGAAGAATTGGCCGCCGTTGACGGTGTAGATTTAGTTTTAGGTGCTACCGAAAAATTTAAAATTACCGATTACATTAACGACCTATCTAAAAACGATATGGGCGAAGTACACAGTTGCGAAATTGAAGAAGCCGATTTTTATGTGGGCAGTTATTCTATTGGCGACAGAACACGTGCTTTCCTAAAAGTACAAGACGGTTGCGATTATAAATGTACGTATTGCACGATTCCGTTAGCGCGTGGAATTTCTAGATCTGATGCCTTAGAAAATGTATTGAAAAACGCTAAAGAAATTTCAGAACAAAACATTAAAGAAATTGTGTTAACTGGTGTCAACATTGGCGATTATGGTAAAGGGGAATTCGGTAACAAAAAACACGAACACACATTCTTAGAATTAGTTCAAGAATTAGACAAAGTAGACGGTATTGAAAGATTACGTATTTCTTCTATTGAGCCTAATTTACTAAAAAACGAAACGATTGAATTCGTAAGTAAAAGCCGCACTTTTGTACCGCATTTTCATATTCCCTTACAAAGCGGAAGCAATGAAATTTTAGGTAAAATGAAACGTCGTTACCAACGTGAAATTTATACGGAACGCGTAAATAAAATTAAAGAAGTGATGCCAGACGCTTGTATTGGCGTGGATGTGATTGTTGGATTTCCAGGCGAAACCGATGAACATTTCTTAGAAACGTATAATTACTTAAACGAATTAGACATTTCGTATTTACACGTGTTTACCTATAGTGAGCGCGACAATACCGAAGCGGCTAATATGGAAGGCGTAGTTCCACCTAATGTACGAAGTAAACGTAGCAAAATGTTACGCGGACTTTCAGTAAAAAAACGCCGTGCCTTTTACGAAAGCCAAATTGGAACATCCAGAACGGTTTTGTTTGAAGGCGAAAACAAAGAAGGTTACATTCACGGATTTACAGAAAATTACGTAAAAGTAAAAACACCTTGGAACCCAGAATTAGTAAACACCTTACACGACATTAACCTAACCCGAATAGACGAAGACGGAAGCGTACGCATGGAATTTGCTAACGTAACCGCATAAGTTATTTTGTTAATAAAATAGTATAGAAAGACTGCTTTTAGCGGTCTTTTTTTGTGGGAAATTTTGTATGTTTGAAATAATAATTACTCACACATAAATTATTCTATAAACTCAAAATCTAAAATAATTAAAGATTATTTAAAAAAATGAAAAATATTCAAGACATCTTTTCTGTAGCAAAGGAAATAGAGTTGATTTCTAATAACGCAACTTTAATTGCAGAAATTCAAAATTTAAATAGAACTAGAACCACTGTAGGACAAATGGTACCTCAAAACAACTATTCAACAAGTATAGATAACATAAAAAAAATTCTAATTACTGTTGACACGAATTTATGGACAAGTGAACATTGGGATATCGCTAAAATATTCGGAGTTGATAATCTACTTGGTACTGCCGGAAGTCAATATTTAGATAAAATTAAAGTTTCATTAGTAAATAACCCAAGTAATAGATCAAGTTTAATCATGTCTTTAGTGACTGAATTAAGTAACTTAAGAACAAAGCCTAAGCAACTTGTGTCACTTTTAAATGATTTTGAAATCAAACCCAATATTGAAAAAATTTCGGAAGAAGAAGGAATAATTGAAATTACATTTGAAGGTAATGTTGAAATTGAAGATTTCAAGGAGGCGAAAGATAACATGAATGATTGGTTTTTAATCATAGAAGGCTATGCTCGTTTATTAGATATTCCACGACAAGAATTCGTAATAATAAATATAAGTAAGAACTCGCCAACAAAATTTAAATTAAAAACATCTTTAAAAAATGTAGCCTTAGTTTTAGGTGTAGTTACTTCATTATTAGCAATTCAAAGAAGTTATTTAGACAATCAACTATTACTAGAAAAATTAAAACAAACTACTTTAAGTCCAGATACTGAAGGACAAAAGCAATTTATTGATACTGCTGAACAGCACATAAAAAAAGAAATTGATTCCAAAATAGAAACTTTGGTTGATGAAAAACTTAGAGAGTATGAAATTGCTGAAAATAATGGAGATATAAAAACTTCACTCAGAAAAGGAATTGAAAATCAATATAACTTCATAAATAATGGCGGTAACATTAATATCTACATTACAAACGGTGAGTTGAAACCTCAAGTGGAAAAACTCCAAAATACAAAAGATGAAATAAAGAATATTCGAAACGCATACGAATACCAAAAATCAATTAGCTCTGGAGATACTATAGGTCAAGAAAAATTAGATTTAGATTAGAAAGAAAACTAATATCCGCTACTCAAAGTCTTCGACTTTGCGTCAAAATAAATCAAAATAAGTTCAAAGTCAAGAGAATTACAGGCCTGACAGGCCCAAAAACCTGTCAAGCCTAATAAAAACCCAAAACCAATTCAAATGAAACCCATTTACTACTACATTATCTCGTGTTTCCTCATCATTTCAAATGTAACAGCACAACAAAATGACTCTATTCCAAAATACGAAACATTCACATTGGAATCGAAAAAAGTAAATGAAACTCGAGTAATCAATGTTTGGTTACCTTTGGAATATAACACTTCAGATTCATTACCAGTTTTATATATGTTGGATGGTGGCATTCAAGAAGATTTTCCTCATGTTGCTAATACGTTAGCGCAATTGATTCATCAAAAGAAAATCCAACCAATCATTTTAGTTGGGATAGAAAACACACAACGCAGAAGAGATTTAACTGGCGAAACCACTGTAAAAACAGATAAAGAAATCGCTCCAGTTGTAGGTGGTTCAGTACCATTTAGAGCGTTTATTAATGAAGAACTTTTCGCGGAAATTAATAAAAAGTATAAAACCACAGCTAAAAAAGGCATTATCGGAGAATCATTAGCCGGACTTTTCATTACAGAAACCTTTTTACTACAACCAGAAATGTTCGATTTTTATATCGCTTTCGATCCTTCTCTTTGGTGGAACAATAAACATTTGGTTAAAACCGCTAACGAGCAATTAAACCATTTTCCAACAACTAAAAAAACATTCTGGTTTGCAGGTTCTGGTGAAAAAAGTATTTATAAATCGACTAATAAATTAGCTGAAATATTAAAAACAAAAAATATCCAAAATCTAAACTGGAACTATTCACCAGAAAAAAAAGAAGGACATGGTACTATCTTCAGAACGACAAAAGAAAAAGCGCTTATTTGGACGTTGAATAAGTAAACCAATAGCTAAAAGTTAAAACTTGCTACTGCATTTAGATTTCTTCTTACTGCAATTAGATTTCTTGCGATTGCGATTAGATTCCTCCTTATTGCGATTAGATTTCTTGCGATTGCAATTAGATATCTCACTATTGCGATTAGATTTCTTTCGATTGCAAAAAAAAGACCTGAAAGGTTTTAAAAACCTGTCAGGTCTAATATATTACTATAAAGGAATATTACCGTGTTTTCTTGGCGGTGTTAAAACCTGTTTGTTTTCTAACATGCTGTATGCTTTTATTAATTTTTTACGGGTATCTTTTGGTAAAATCACCTCATCAATAAAGCCACGTTGCGCAGCCGTGTATGGGTTTGCGAATAAATCTGCGTATTCTTGTTCTTTTTCTAATAATTTCGCTGCAGGATCGGCTGCTTCACTAATTTCTTTCTTAAAGATAATTTCCGAAGCTCCTTTTGCTCCCATTACCGCAATTTCGGCACTTGGCCAAGCAAAATTCATATCTGCACCAATATGTTTCGAGTTCATTACGTCATACGCACCACCATAAGCTTTACGTGTAATTACCGTAATTCTTGGTACAGTTGCTTCGCTAAATGCGTATAATAATTTCGCTCCATGCGTAATAATTCCGTTCCACTCTTGGTCAGTTCCTGGTAAAAATCCTGGAACGTCTTCTAATACTAATAAAGGAATATTGAAACAATCGCAAAAACGTACAAATCGCGCCGCTTTTACCGAACTGTTTACATCTAAACAACCTGCTAAAAACATCGGCTGGTTGGCAACAATACCAATACTTCTTCCACCTAAGCGTGCAAAACCTACAATAATGTTTTCGGCAAAGTTTTTATGAATTTCAAAGAAAGAATCTTCATCAATAATACCTTTGATAACATCGTGCATATCGTACGGTTTATTTGCAGAATCTGGTACGATATTACTTAATTGCTCTCTAATTTCGTCTTTCAATTCAAATGGAATTCTTGGCGTAGTTTCTCTATTATTTTGAGGAACATAACTCAACAAACGTTTGATATCTTCTAAACATTCAATTCCGTTTTCAGACGTAATATGCGCTACTCCCGATTTAGACGAATGCGTACTC
>CAMLRV010000053.1 GCA_946482495.1 uncultured Flavobacteriia bacterium | reverse complement strand
TATAATACCATTTCAGCTGCCGAATTGCACAATGAAATGTCAGACGACGTAAAAATTTTACTTCGTGAATACCGTTTAGCCTTGAAAAAGAACAAGCGTAAAGACGAATTTAGAGATAAAATTGAACAAAAAGTAATTGAAAAACAGTAGTCAGTAATCAGTTTTTAGTGTTCAGTCTTGAGCAAAAATTAGAGAACTATTTTTTCTTAAATTATGCGAAGCTGCTTTTCAAATAAATACTATGCGCTATTTGTTTAAAAAATAAATAAACAATGAAAAAAAACTCATACATTGGAATAACATTTATCATTTTATTGTTCGGAATTTGGACAGTAAAGGAATTAACTGAACGATTCAAAAAAAGTGATTTAGAGAATTTAGGTAAAAAAGTACCAGACTTTGAATTAACAGATCAAAACGGAAAAAAAATTTCTAATAAAGATTATGATGGAAAAGTATATGTTGTAGAGTTTTTCTTTTCTTCATGCCCAACAATTTGCCCGAAAATGAATCAAAATATGTTGCAATTGCAAGAAGCTTTTTATGGTGATTTAAACTTCGGAATTGCTTCGATCACCATCGATCCAGAAAATGATACAACTGCCAAGTTAAAAGAACACGCAAACAACTTAGGAGTAAAACATCCGAATTGGCATTTCTTAACGGGTGATTATAATTACATTATGAACTTAGCCAACAAAGGATTCAATATCTTTGCAGGGAAAAACGAAAACGTTCAAGGCGGATTTGAACATTCTGGATTATTCGCATTAATTGATAAAGAAGGAAATATAAGATGTAGAAAAGACAAATTCGGGAATCCAATTTTATATTACGACGGTTTAGAACAAGCAGGAATTGATGCAATCAAGGAAGATATTAAGAAATTATTAGAAGAATAAAAAGAGCCAAGTGAAAAGGCAAAAGTAAAAAGTAACAAGTAAAAAGTAAAAAAGGATGTTAAACTTTAGGTAACCTTGTGAATGCATTGCACTTTTGCGGTTAAACATCGAAGAGAAAATAAAGATAAATCATGGAAAACAATATCGAAACAAAATACAACAAGTTAATTACAGCCGTTTCAATTATTATTCCTTTAGCTGTTGCGGCTTTGTTTGGAGTGAATCTTAAGAAATTAGGTTATGATGTTGAACCTTTGAGTTTTTTACCTCCAATTTATGCTACTATTAACGGAATTACAGCTGTTTTGCTTAGTGTTGCTGTAATGGCAATTAAAAATGGAAATAGAAAGTTACACGAGAACTTAATGAAAACAGCGATTGCTTGTTCTATTGCATTTTTATTAATGTATGTTGCCTATCATATGACTTCAATCTCTGCAGTTTATGGTGATGTGAATCATAATTCCATATTAGAAGAAAGCGAAAAGCTAGCTGTTGGAAGTTCAAGAGTTATTTATTTGTTTATTTTAGCCACTCATATTTGTCTTTCAATAGTGATTATTCCAATGGTATTAATTACGTATGTAAGAGCTTTATCTCAACGATTTGATAAACATAAAAAATTGGCCAAAATTACTTTTCCAATTTGGTTGTATGTAGCCGTAACAGGTGTAGTTGTTTATATTATGATATCTCCTTATTATGTTAAGTAAAGTTAGAAGTTGGAAGTTAGAAGTTGGAAGTAAAGTTTTGTTTTCAACTATAGTCTTTTGCCTTTTGTCTTTTGCTACTTATAGTCAATGTGCTATGTGTCGCGCTTCTCTTCAAAACGAAGCTAATAAAGCCACAGCAGAAGGAGTAAACGACGGAATTGTCTACTTAATGGCTATCCCTTATATTTTGGTTGCTGCGGTATTCTATGCCGTGTGGCGATTAAAACAAAAGAAAAAAGAAAAAGCAGCATTATAAAAAAATCCCGTCTCATTATTATTAACGAGACGGGATTTTTTATAACGTAAATCCAAAATCGTCAATCGTAAATATACTAATCCATTCCGTCAATTAAAATCTTCATCGAGCCTGTGGAAGTGATAAAAGCAACTATTCCTTTTTCAGTCAATTCCATTTTTTCAAACACAAAATCGTTTAATTTTCCATTTACAAAAACACCTTTCATTGGTGAATAGTTCGTTAAGTAAGGCAACATGTTTTTCTTTCCTTCATCTAAATTAGACTTGATAGAATATTTACAGTTTTCTTTAATTTTATTTAAAATCATACCTTGAAGTAACCAATTGGCCGTTCTGGTTAAAATGCCTTTCGTATTTAAAACATAATCCATTTCATCAAAGTAAATTTCTTTAGTTTCCGGATTATATTTTGGAATTCCGGTTAAATAAATGGTTCCATTTACAGAACCTAACATATCCAAAGCGATAATCATTTTACCATCTTTGTACCATAAATCTACTTTCTGAACCGTGATTTTTCTTCTACCTGAACCAAATTCCTGACCTAAAAAGTTTTTTGTCATTATTCTACTCGCACTTTCATAAGTTGAAACTGCAGCAACAGATGCATTGAAATCGGATGGAATTTTAGTCACCGCTTTGGAAACAATTTTAGATTTGTCAAATCCATTTTTGGGCTTTTGTCCAATCATAGTTTGCATCTGACATTTCAGTCCTAAATTCATGGTCACTTTCGAATCATTCAACACGGCATTTGTACTATAAATTTCAGTTGGTGCTAATTTAAACCAAGTTTCATAAGCTTCGTTTGCCATAAATGGTGTCGAAATAGTTTCTAAAACACCAAAAACTTGTTCTTTAAAATCACAGCTTTTATTGATGGCTTCGTCAATCATTTTAGCAACTCTTCCTTTGAAAATCGATAAAGTCGGATTGATAATATAGGTAATTGGAACATTTTTTCCTGCTACTAAAATACTCGGACTTTCGCTCCATTCGAAATCTTCAATTTTAGAAGAAGTATTTAGTTTCCAATTCGCGAAATTCGCTTGACTATTTAAGGTGATAGTTCCATTCAAATTAATTTCTCTCGTATCGTTTAAACCCATGAATTCGGTTCCATATTTAATTTTGGCCCAAATTTTTAATGGAATTACCGAAACAATTTCTCCATTTTTTTCTGTCAATTTAATGTCCGAAGTTTTCCAAATTTTCATTTCGGTTTTATCGTCATTTAAAATGGAATCGTTGTAAATTAATCCTTTTAAATTTTTATTTAAATGGTATTCAATTTCTTTCATGCTCACTTCCATTGGCATTGAAATTAAAGAAGTTTTGTTGCTATAAATAAGAGGTGCATTGTCGGTTGGCTCTGGTTTTATAGTGTCAATTCTTTTGGAAGAACTACAGCTGAAAAGACCAATATTTAAGATTCCGAAAAGCAAAATTTTAATTTTTAAATTCATGTGATGTTGCTATTTTAAGGTATAAAAGTAAAATTTTAATTGTTAACTGTAACATTTTTTTTAAAAATTGGTCAAATAGAAAAACAATAATAATAATGAAGTCAGTACAAATCGTATTTGTATTATTTTTTATAAGTGTTGCTTCTTTGGCTCAAGAAAAAAAATGGACCTTAAAAGAATGTATTAATCATGCGATAAAAAATAATATTTCCATAAAACAATCAGAACTAGATTCACAAACTGCAGCCATTTCTAAAAAAGATGCCATTGGTAATTTTTTACCAACATTAAACGGAAGTGCTAATCATGGTTGGAATTTTGGATTTAGTATTAACCCAATTACCAACGACAGAACGAATCAGACGAATCAATTTTCAGGTTTTGGTTTAAATGGAGGATTTGATGTGTATAAAGGTCTACAAAATGTAAATCAATTAAGAAAAGCGAATTTATCCATCATCGCTTCTCAATATCAACTGACTAAAATGCAAGAAGATGTGGCGTTAAATGTTGCCAATGCATATTTGCAAATTTTGTTCAACAAAGAAAATTTAAAAGTTCAAAAAGAACAAAATTTATTAGATACCAAACAATTCGAAAGAACAACTGAATTAGTGGAAGCGGGTAATGTTCCTAAAGGTGATTTATTAGATGTTCAAGCTACTTTAGCATCCGGAAAACAAAGGGTTATTGTAGCCGAAAATGCTTTAATGTTATCTAAATTAAGTTTAGCACAATTACTTCAAATTCAAGATTTTCAAAATTTTGATGTTTCTGAAGAAGATATTCCTTCATTATTGTCAACTATTTTAAATGAAACTCCAGAAGCAGTTATCGCAAAAGCTAAAGAAAGTAGAACAGAACTAAAATTGGCTAAAGCTAATTTAGAAATTGCAAATAAAGATGTCCAAATTGCAAAAGGTTCATTTCAACCATCTTTAAGTGTAAATTATGGTCTAAATTCAAATATTAGTTACAATAAAGTTCCAAGTTTTAATGAAACAACGGGTCAAATTGACTACAATAAAGCGAGTCCGTTTTTCAGACAATTTCAAAACAATTTTGGGCAAAACATCGGTATTTCATTAAACATCCCAATCTTTAATGGATTTGCCACTCGAAACAACGTTCAAAGAACTAAAGTGAATTTTGAAAAAGTAAAACTGAATGTTTCACAACAAGAATTAGATATTGAGCGTAACGTTTTTACCGCATATACAGATACTAAAGCAGCAAAAGAAAGTTATGAAGCTGCCTTACAAATTGTAAAAGCGCGTGAATTAGCGATGCAATATGCAAAAGACAGATATGAAATTGGGATGATGAATATTTTCGATTACAACCAATCTCAAACGGCTTATGTAAATGCACAATCGGAAGTATTAAGAACCAAATATGATTATATTTTTAGAACTAAAATTTTAGAATTTTATTTCGGAATTCCACTTATAGAAAAACAATAAAACCATGTCAAGAAAAAAATTATTTATCATTTTAGGAAGTATAACAGCAGTAATTGTGTTGTTAATTATACTGAAAAAATCAGGAGCAATTGGTAATAATGATGATAGTAAAGTTGTAGAAGTTGCTAAAGCTGAAACAATGACTATTATTGAAACGGTTTCTGCTACTGGAAAAATTCAACCGGAAGTTGAAATTAAAATTATGCCAGAAGTTTCAGGTGAAGTCATTGCCTTGAATGTAAAAGAAGGACAAGAAGTTAAAAAGGGACAATTATTAGTAAAAATCAATCCTGATATTTATACATCAGGTGTAGATAGATCTGTTGCCTCTTTATCTACATCTAAAGCTGGTGTAAGTCAGGCAGATGCACAAGTAAAAGAAGCAAAAGCCAACTACGATAGAAATAAAAAATTATTTGATAAAGGAGTAATTTCTCGTTCGGAGTGGGACAGAATTGTTTCTGCTTATGAAGTGGCAGTTGCTTCAAAACAATCAGCATATTATCAAATGAAATCCGCTTCTGCAAATGTAACGGAAGCAAGTGATAATTTAAAACGAACAACTATTTTCGCTCCAGCGGATGGAACAATCTCTAAATTAGATATCGAATTAGGAGAAAGAGTTTTAGGTCAGCAACAAATGGCTGGTACGGAAATGATGCGAATTGCCAACTTAAATAACATGGAAGTTGAAGTTGATGTAAACGAAAACGATATTGTGAAAGTAAGTATTGGTGATTCAGCAAAAATTGAAGTAGATGCTTATTTAAAAAGAAAATTTGATGGTGTGGTAACGAGTATTTCAAACTCGGCTACAACAGGTTTAACTGCAGATCAAGTAACAAACTTTAAAGTAAAAGTAAGATTAGTAAAAGAATCGTACCAAGATTTATTAGCTGGGAAACCAGAGAGTTATTCTCCTTTCCGTCCTGGAATGACTGCTACGGTTGATATCGAGACCAAGAGAAGTGTAAATGTATTAGGTGTGCCAATTAGTGCAATCGTAATTAAAGATGACACAACTTCAACTAAAAAAGATATTGTTGAGGAAATGGAAAAAGAAGAAGCGGAGAAAAAAGGAAAAACACCTAAAAAAGATGTGAAATTTGAATGTGTTTTTGTGAAAGTTGGTGATAAAGCCAAAATTAGAGTAGTAAAAACTGGAATTCAAGACGATACTAATATTGAAATTTTATCAGGTTTGAAAAAAGGTGATCAGATTATCACAGGGCCTTACACTATGGTTTCAAAAGAATTGATGCCTAATGATAAGGTTAAGGTAGAAACAAAGTCGGATAAAGACAAAAAAGATAGCGAACAAAAAAGTTAGTTATGAATAGATTTTGATTTTGAAAAAGACACAAGAAATTGTGTCTTTTTTTGTTTCTTTGTATCATAAATCGCACTAAAATGTCATTCATTCTAAATATAGAAACTGCCACTAAAAATTGTTCTGTTGCTTTAGCAAAGGAAGGGAAAACTATAGCTATAAAAGAAATTGCTACTCAAAATTTTTCTCATGCCGAAAAATTACATGTTT
Organism: uncultured Flavobacteriia bacterium; assembly: GCA_946482495.1. The sequence continues at coordinate 4,916 of CAMLRV010000053.1, read as the reverse complement.
TTATAGAAGAACTTTTTGCAGAAAATAATTTAAAACTTCATGATTTAGGTGCAATTGCAGTGAGTCAAGGTCCGGGTTCTTATACCGGATTACGAATTGGCGTTTCAGCAGCTAAAGGTTTGTGTTATGCCTTGTCGGTTCCATTAATTGCAGTAGACACTTTAGAATTAATTGCCAGAAGAATAAATATAACGGATGGATTCATTATTCCAATGATTGATGCCAGAAGAATGGAAGTTTTTTCTGCATTTTTCGATAAAAACTACCACAAAATTAGAGAAACCAAATCTGAAATTTTAGACGAAACAAGTTATCAAGAAATTTCAGAAACCCTGCATTTAGTAGGAGACGGTGCCATGAAATTTATAGAAGTTTTAACCGATGCTAAATTTCAATATTACCCAGAAATAGAATTCCCTTCTGCCAATGAAATGAGTGCAGTATCGTTTCAAAAATTCCAAAGTAAGCAATTTGAAGATGTGGCGTATTTTGAACCTTTTTATTTGAAAGACTTTGTATTGTTAACGAAGAAATAGAACCTATAACTTCACCAGGCTCTTACTTTGCTCTAAAATATCCGATTTCACTTGTAAGTGGTTGGCATTTTCAACCCAAACTCTTACGCTGAAATGTATGGCTGAATCGGAGAAATTATTGATGAAAACTTCTGCTTTTGGACTTTTTAAAACCTTTGGATGTTCGTAGATAATCGCTCCAATTTTGTTTTTAATATCTGTAATGTCGGAAGTGTAATCGGTGATAATTTCAATGTCAACACGACGATTACTTAATTGACTATAGTTTTTAATTTTTCCGTTAGATAAAATCCCATTTGGAATATACACTACTTGATTGGTTCCAGTAATTATTTTAGTAGAGAAAATTAAAATTTCGGAAACTTTACCTTGTTCGCCTTGCACTTCAATGGTGTCGCCCACTTTAAAAGGTTTGAATAAAATAATCAAAATTCCTCCCGCAAAATTAGATAACGAACCTTGTAAAGACAAACCAACTGCCAAACCAGCAGCTCCTAAAATAGCTACAAACGAAGAAGTTTCTACACCCAATTTTGAAATCACGGTAATGAACAACATGATTCGTAACGTCCAAAAAATAATGTTTCCTAAGAAGTTTGTTAATGTAATTTCTACATGGCGTTTAATCATTATTTTTTTAGCAGTTTTGGTAATAAAACTCGTAAACCATAATCCGCCAAAAAGGATAATAAGTGCTACGGCAATTTTTGGAGAATAATCAAAAATTAGGGTTTTAATGGTGTCGAAATAAGTTTGAATTTCCATGAATATTTTTTTTACAAAAATAAAAAAGCGCTCCAGAATTAGAACGCTTTTTAACTGTTTTTTATAGATTTGTGACTTTTACTCGAACTTTAAGAATTATCCGTTCATGGCTTCCACAACAATAGTATTGTTGCTTAACATCTGACGTAACATGTTTTCAATTCCATTTTTCAATGTAAATGTCGAAGATGGACAACCGCTACAAGCTCCTTGTAATGTTACTTTCACCACATTATTAGTCTCATCATATGAGTTGAAAGTAATATTTCCGCCATCACTTTGTACAGCTGGCTTCACATATTCTTCTAAAATATTAATGATTTGTTGAGAAGTTACATCCAAATTATCAAAATACTCGTCTTGCTTGATTTTGAAATTATCTGTTTTCTCAATTAAACTTTCATCCACCACCACATCTGTTTGTTCTAAATATTGCTTTAAAAACGTACGTAGTTCTAAAGTGATTTCGTTCCAATCTGCAATGTCGTATTTCGTAATAGAAACGTAATTTTCATCAATAAATACTTCTTTCACAAAAGGGAAACTGAATAAATCTTTCGCTAATGGTGAAGGTTTGGTTTCGTCAATATTTTTACATTCAACGGCAACGTTTGTCAATTTTTTGTTCGCTACGAATTTCGTTACTGCCGGATTTGGAGTCGATTCTGCGTAAATGGTAATTGGGTTCTTTTTAGGAGCCGTTTCTTCTAAAATAATTTGTCCACCTTTAGCAATAAAGTCTTCAATTTGCTTCGCAACTTCGTCTTGAACATCTTCCCATTCTACAATAGAAAACTTCTCAATGGCTATAAAATTGCCAGAAATATATACTGTTTTTACGAACGGAAGAAAGAATAACTGTTTGGCTAACGGCGAATTAGCCGTTTCGTCAATGTTCTTAAATTCATAGTTTTGATTCCTAGTGATAATTTCGTCTAGTTCAAATTTAACAATTGAAATATTATTTGTGATTTTTATCGATATTTTGCCCATTTTAGTCCTTTTTTCGCAAAGATACAAACATTACATTAAGTAAAGTTATATATTTGAACATTATAATTTTGTTAACACAACTACAACACAAATATAAAATGAAAAAATTTCTACTTTTAAGTATTTTATTATTTTCGTTTATAGCCAATGCGCAATTAAATGTAAATAATACACTTTATTCACCAGCAGATTTAATTTTAAGTAAATTAATTGGGCCTGGTGTGTCGGTTTCGAATGTAAAGTACAACAATAGTGCTGCTAGTGCATTAGTTAATAATAACCAGTTAGGTTTTTATTCTACAGGAACAACTCCAACTAACTTAGGACTTTCAAGTGGTTTAATCATGACAAATGGTTCGGCTACTGGAGCAATTGGTCCGAATAATGCTGGAGGTAGTACAACGGCGTCAAATAGTCCAATGAATGGTGATCCAGATTTGGCAATGATTGCAAGTTTATCAATTAACAATATTTGTATTTTAGAATTTGATTTCGTTCCAATGGGACCAGAAGTGAAGTTTGAATATGTTTTTGCTTCTGAAGAATACCCAGAATATGTAGGTTCACAATTTAATGATGTCTTTGGATTCTTTTTAAGTGGTCCTGGTATTAATGGAACATTTTCCAATTGGGCAAAAAATATTGCCTTAATTCCTAATACAAATACTCCTATTTCAATTAATAATGTTAATGCTGGTTCAAATAGTTCTTACTATGTAAGTAATGCCGGCGGAGCAACAATTCAATATGATGCTTTTACTACTGTGTTAACTGCTAAATCGGAAGTGCAATGTGGTGCAACATATCATATTAAATTAGCTTTGGCTGATGTTGGAGATTCGGCTTTTGATTCAGCAGTATTTTTTAAAGAAAACAGTTTCTCTGTTCCTAGAGTAGATTTAGGAGGAGATATGGTAGGGCCAAGTAAAGCTTGTTGTGGTGATAAATTAAATTTCAGTACCCCTTTTGATCCAGCAAGTTATCCAGGAGCTTTACATAATTGGTATTTTAATAATACATTGATTTATTCAACAACTACTTCAAATACTTTTGTTTTTGATAATCCTACGTGTACCAATGGAACTTTAAAGGTGGTGGTAAAACCATATCCTTCACAAAATTGTACTTTTGAAGATACCATTTTAATTGAGTACCAATATGGTCCACCATTAAATACACCGGCGCCATTAACATTATGTTCAGATAACCCTTCTACTGCAACAGGTTCTTTTGATTTGAACATGCAGATTAATAACATTGTGCCGAACTATAATGCAGATTATGAAGAATTAGGATTTTTCAACACAAAAGAAGATGCGTTTAACAATACAAATGTAATTCCATCTTCAACTTGGAATAATTTTACAGGAACAGATAATCAGTCTATCTTTTTAGGGGTATCTAATTTAATGTTAACAGGAAACGTTTGTCGTTCTGTAATGGAATTCAAATTGAAATTCGTTAATTGTGATGATACAGTTTGTAGTTTAGTGCCAAATTCAACAGTTTTCGATTTAACTACAAGAAAACCAATAATTTTGAATGGTTTTGATCCTACGAAATATTCTATCAGTTTTCACCATGATATGGCAGCAGCAATAGCTGGAACTGCACCTATAACACCACAAAATGCTTACATGTTAACTTCAAATCCAGAAGAAATTTATGTGAGATATTGGGAAAATGCCGTGCCAGTAAATAAGCAATTTACACAATTTACGCTTCAAGCCAATCAAGCTAATTATGCTGGTACAGATGGTAATTTAGCATTTTGTATGACGGATGTTTTAGTTTATAACTTAGCTGATTATATTGCAGGGGAACAAACAGGTGGAACTTGGTCAATTGTATCTGGTTCTGGTGCAAATATTAATTTAGGAGCGGGAACAATTGCTTCGAATAATACGGCTGCAAATTATGTTTTGCAATACACAGTTTCTGCTGGTGCGAGTTGTCCAGTTGATACAAGTACTTTAAACGTAGTTATTAATGCGGTTTGTGGGGCTCAAACACCTCCAGATTTAGTGCTTTGTGATGATAGTACTAATAATGGTGTTGAAATTTTTGATTTATCTTCTCAAAATAGTGCAATTTTAGGTACTTTAAGTGGTTTAGATTATACAGTTTCATATCATTTAACTAGTGCTGATGCAACTAGTGGAGCAGCACCAATTACGCCAAATAACGCTTATCCAAATATTTCAAATCCGCAGACTATTTATATTAGAGTAATTAAAAATTCTGATGGTTCACTTTTTGATGATAGTAAGTTTTTCCAAATTAGAGTTACACCACAACCAGTAGTAACTAGTTTTACAGGTACAACAGCAATATGTAATGGTTCGTCTACGAATTTAGTTTTTGTTGGAACACCAAATGCAACAGTAACTTATAATGATGGAACTACAAATCATAACACTTTATTAGATGCAACTGGTAACTCTGTTGTAACTGTTACACCAACAGTAACTACAACTTATAGTTTAGTAAATATTGCGGTTTTAGGGCCTCCAACATGTACAAATACTGCAACAGGAGTTGTTATTGTTACGGTTAATAATCCGTCAAACGCCGGTACAGATGGAAACACCTTAGTTTGTGAAACGAGTACGGCAGCTATAG
>CAMLRV010000052.1 GCA_946482495.1 uncultured Flavobacteriia bacterium | reverse complement strand
CCACTGAGTCGTCTGCATGATGTGCAGTAATAATATAATCGAAATTTTCTTTTTTAACTAATTCATTAAACCAATTATAGCTCCAATTTCTGGAAGCAACTTGAGTAGATAATTTATGTATTAACGAATATTCTTTAGTATCAAATTTTATCGAAAAACAATCTATTTTGTACTTTTTAGCAACATTTTTTACAAAATTCTCATCTTCATCACTTTCTTTTCCTCGCAATTGAAAATTACAATGCGCTATGGCAAAATTTAAGTCTAATTTTTTAAATAAATGCATCAAAGTCATACTATCCATTCCGCCACTAGTAGCCAAAAGAAGTTTTTTTTCTTTTAGAAAAGAAAATTTAGAATTAATATGATTTTGAAATTTTTCTAGCATTGTATTTTAGTGAAAAGGCATAAGTGATAAACTCCTAACTTTTAATTTAAACTTATATTTCTTTGATTAACGAATTTAGCATTTTTCTTACTATTTTCAACTATTCCTCATTCATTATTCACTAACTACCAAGTACCTCGAACATCGCTTTGGCTTTCAGTAAACATTCTTCATACTCATTTACAGGAATTGCTTCAGAAGTAATGGCACTTCCCACAGAAAAACTCAAATATTGATTTTCCGAATTGTATAAAATACTTCGAATAACCACATTGAAATCGAAATCACCATTAGGTTTGAAATAACCTACTGCTCCACTATATAAACCTCGTTTGGTTTCTTCTAATTCTTCTATAATTTGCATGGCAGAAATTTTTGGAGCACCAGTCATACTTCCCATTGGGAAAGTCGTGCGTAAAATTTCAATTGGCGAAGTGGTAAATTCAACATTCGAAACCACAGTAGAAATCATTTGGTGTACTTGCTTAAACGAATAAATTTGACACAATTCTTCCACATCAACTGAACCTTTTGTGGCGGTATGAGATAAATCATTTCGAACCAAATCGACAATCATAATATTTTCAGAACGTTCTTTTGGATTATTTTGAAGTTCTATTTTATTTTTCTCATCTAATTCTGGATTAGAATTTCGCTTTCCAGTTCCTTTTATCGGTTGAGAAATTACTTTTTGATCTTCTTTTTTTAAATAACGTTCTGGTGAAGACGAAAGTAAATAATGCTGGTTTTTCTTGAAATAAACTGCAAAAGGGGAAGCAGAAATTTCATTTAGCTTCTGATAAATTACTTCAGGTTGAATATTGGCATCTTCAGCAAAAAATTCCATACAAAAATTAGCTTCATAAATATCACCACGATGAATATGGCCTAACATTTTCTCCGTTTTTTTGAGGTAATTTTCTTTGGAAATACGTTGTTGAATGCTTATTGGCAACTTCTGACTTTTGACTTCTGACTTTTGACTTTGAATAATTTCTTCAAAATCAGTTTCTACTTCATCATCACACATATTTAAATACTGAATTTCAACCGTATTTTCTTTTACTAAGAAAATCTTTTTAGGCTGAAAAAAGTACAAATCGGGAAAGTGCAAACCATCAGAATTTTGAGATTTCAAATGCTCAACATCATTTTTTAAATCGTAAGATAAATAACCAAATAACCAATCGTTAGCTTTAGATTGATATTGATATAAATCTTCAAAAGCTTTTTCATGATCGGTTTGAATGGAAGTAAAAGCTTCAACTGCAACAATATAATCATACGATTTATACAGTTGATTTTCATTGCTTTCGATATTACTATCTAAAACAACAACTTCTCTAAACTGATTGCTCCAATACAAAAGTTGCTCTTTAAAAAGAGCAACATTGTGGATATATTTTGAAATATTTGTACGCAAGAATTTTATTTTTTTTCTCCTAGATAAATCATATCATATTCGATGATCATTTCCTCAGTTGTAATGTAAATTTGCTTGTTAGGACCAGCATTTTTAGGCGAAATTATTGTAATAACTGTATTAAGACCTTCATTATCTACACAAATATATTTATTACTAGTTCCTTCAGCATTTTCCACTTTCTCTTCGTATTTAACAATATTAAAAAGCTGAATAATTTCAGAATAAATAATAAATCTATGTTTATCTCTATCTAAGTTTATTAAAATTTCCGTTGGTTGTGTTTTAGACCATTTCGTCCATTGATCGTTATTTGGGTTTTTTAATGAAACTGAATAACCTGTAGTTTTAAATTGATATGTTTGAGAAAATCCAAATTGGAAACACAAACCAAAAAATAAGATTATAACTAATTTTTTCATTTTTATAGCATTAAAATTGAATTTCATTTACACTTTCTTTTGCGAAATTAAATTCAGCAATAATATTGCCAATTATAATTTCAACAGGTAAAATATCATGAATTAATCCGGCAATTTGTCCAATTTCTAATTCTCCTTCTACTAAATCACCTTCAAACATTCCGCGTTTAGCTCTTGCTCTACCTAATAAAGTTTTTAAATCTTCTGTTGAAGCACAATTGGCATACGCTTCTTGTACATCATGAAAAAATTTATTTTTAATTAACCGAACGGGCGCCAATTCTTTTAAAGTAACTAAAGTATCACCTTCTTGAGTTTCTAAAATTGTTTTCTTAAAATCGTCATGCGCACTAGATTCTGTAGAAGCTGCAAAACGACTTCCCATTTGTACGCCATCAGCACCTAAAGTCATGGCAGCTAACATTCCTTTTCCAGTGGCAATTCCTCCAGCGGCAATTAAAGGAATAGTTACATTTTCTTTTACCATTGGAATTAAAGTTAGTGTGGTAGTTTCTTCACGACCGTTATGCCCACCGGCTTCAAAACCTTCTGCAACCACAGCATCTACTCCTGCTTCTTGAGCTTTTAAAGCAAATTTAGAGCTACTAACCACATGAACGACAGTAATCCCTCTTTCCTTTAAAAAAGTGGTCCAAGTTTTCGGATTTCCAGCTGATGTAAAAACAATTTTCACACCTTCTTCCACAATAATTTGCATGATTTCATCAATGTTTGGATATAACATCGGAACATTCACTCCAAAAGGTTTTGAGGTTGCCTTTTTACATTTTTGAATGTGTTCTCTTAAAACTTCTGGATACATGGAACCTGCTCCAATAAGTCCTAATCCACCAGCATTACTCACTGCACTTGCTAATTTATATCCACTATTCCAAATCATTCCACCTTGAATAATTGGATATTTTATGCCAAATAATTGTGTTATTCTATTCATATTTTTTGAAACCAAAGTTTCTTACTTTTTTATAATTTTTCCTTTATATACTTTATCCGACTCAAAATTATAATAATAAATTCCGTTTGACAAATTTTGAATATCAATTGCATTATTATTTTCAGAGATTTCTCTTTCTAAAATATTTTGGCCTAATACATCATATAAACGCACAATTCCCTTAATATTGTTCTCTAAACGAAAAATAATTTGATTTTCAGCAGGATTGGGATACACCAAAAAGTTTTGATTGGCATCAATAGCTTCTAAACTTAAAGCATTATTTAATGCCAATTGAAAATCTGGAATTCCATATCCTTTTTGATTGGTTGGTGCATTATAATTATCTGCAGATTGTCTGACAAAATTTACTACTTGTTGTGCGGTTAAATTTGGTAAAGCCGACCAAAATGTTGCAACCATTCCGGCCAAAACCGGACTAGAAAACGAAGTTCCGTTGGAAGTATAAATGGTTCCAGTTGGAGACGAAACTGTTGTTCCTGCTCCTTTTGCACAAACATCTGGTTTTACACGTCCGTCATAAGATGGTCCGATTGAACTAAAACTCGCATAAGCTTCTGTACTATTTACCGCTCCAACTGTTAATGCTCCAAAAGCATCGGCTGGAGTAGCGATATGAGGTTCTGGGTTTGCACCAGAATTACCAGCACTAATTACCACAACAATTCCCTTATTGAAAGCCATATTTGCTCCACGAGAAATAAAAGACTTATTCCCAATCATATCATCATATTGATACGAATAGTTTGTATTATCGTAATCAAAATATCCTAAAGAAGAATTAATTACATCCACTCCATAGTAATCTGCCAATTCTGCAGCTTCTACCCAATAGGATTCTTCAACAGGATTTTCAGAATTTACATCTTCTGTAATGAATAAATAATATTGAGCATTTGGAGCTGTTCCAACTAATTGTCCGTCTGCAAAACCACCCATAGTAGATAATACATTTGTACCATGGTTGTGTCGAGAAAAATAATTAGTATTTCCATCAGGGAAATTATAGCCGCCTAAAATTTGATTATTTGTAATTAAATTTTGAAATGGTGCGGCAGTATTCACTCCAGTAAAACCAGAATCCAAGACACCAATAATTTTTCCTTGTCCCGTAAAATTTTGTTGGTGTAATAAATGCCCATTTAACATTTCAATTTGATTTTGAGAACCTCCATAATTGTATGAAATTTGAACGTCTAAATTTTTATTTACCGCTTGAATTTTATTTGGATTTTGAGCAACTCTTCCGCCAGGATTTAAAGAATGATTGGCAAAAGTTACGTGATTTACAAAACCTAAACTTGTTAACGCCTGAATATCAACTTGAGAACCACGAACATGTAAAGCATTTAACCATTTCGATTTCGCTTTTACTATAATTCCGCTTGCTGAAATGATTTGATTAATATAAGATTGTTCAACTGGAACATCCGTAATGTCTAATGGAATATTTTGTGCCGTTCTTCTGTCTAAAGAACGTTGCGTTAACATCGTTAATGGATTGGATAGAAACGTAGCCGCACTTGGTTTATCATTAAAATATACCCAAGCATCTTCAGTTTGAGAATAACCAAAATTGGCTGCAACTAAAATTAATAAAAAGTATAGTTTCTTCATAATAACAAAGTTTTCACCAAATATAACAAATTTCTAATTAAGAAATTACGCCACTTCCTTGCAATTCTTCACCCATATACCAAGCTACAAATTGTCCTTCTGTAATGGCAGATTGTGGATTTTCAAATTGTACATACATACCACTCGCAAATTGGTGTAAAGTCGCTTTTTGCAAAGGTTGACGGTATCGAATACGTGCCATTACTTCAGTTGATTTTCCATTTGCTAATTTCAAATCTTCACGAATCCAATGCACTTCATCGGCCTTTATAAACAATGCATTCTTAAATAATCCTGGATGGTTTGGACCTTCTCCAACATAAATCACATTGTTTTCCACATCAGTTTGAATTACAAATAAGCCTTCTTTAGTTCCACCAACATTTAACCCACGACGTTGTCCATTTGTAAAATAATGTGCACCTTGATGCTTACCTTTTACAATTCCGTTGGCGTTATTATAATCTTTATTTTGTGATTCAAAAGCCAATTCTGCTTCTACATTTTCAAAACGAGGCTTTGGATTTTGATAAATTTCGTGAGATGCCGCAATTTCAACAATTGCACCTTCTTTTGGTTGTAATTTTTGTTGTAAAAATTCTGGTAAACGTACTTTTCCAATGAAACATAAACCTTGAGAATCTTTTTTCTCAGCTGTTACCAATTCCATTTTTGTAGCAATTTCTCTTACTTCTGGTTTTGTTAATTCACCTATTGGGAATAAAGCTTTCGCTAATTGTTCTTGAGATAATTGGCATAAAAAATACGATTGATCTTTATTATCATCTTTTCCACCGAGTAATTGATGTACTTCTTTTCCATCAACTTCAATAGTATTTTTACGACAATAATGCCCAGTGGCTACATAGTCCGCTCCAAGCGAAAGGGCAATTTTCATAAAAACATCAAACTTGATTTCTCTGTTACATAATACATCAGGATTTGGAGTTCTACCGTTCTCGTATTCTTTAAACATATAATCTACGATTTTTTCCTGATATTGATCAGATAAATCAATCGTTTGAAACGGAATTCCTAATTTTTCTGCAACTAATAAAGCATCATTACTATCTTCCAACCATGGACATTCATTAGAAATGGTAACCGAATCATCGTGCCAATTTTTCATAAAAAGCCCAATAACATCATAACCTTGCTCTTTTAAAAGATAGGCTGCAACGCTTGAATCTACACCACCTGAAAGTCCTACTACTACTCGCTTCATTTTTTTAAAAATATTTTTGCAAAGTTAATGTAATTTCAACAATATCAATAATCGAAAGAATCAATAATAGCATAGAATAAATTAATAATATTTTTCTACTTTTATCTACCAAAATAAACACAATAATGAAAAAAACAATAGTCTTTATACTTTTCTTTTTTGGCTTAATCAGTTGGGCTCAAAATCATGTTTCGACCTTAAAAGACAAAAAAATTTTCGATCAATTAAAAGGAAAACCTTTAACGGATAAATTTTCAAATATTGAATCTTTAAAAGTGGTTTATGATTTAAAATCTAAGAAACTCTATTACTTTAATAGTATTAAATCGAAACTTCATTATGATTTTGTGGTGAATCATTTATCTTACCCAAATGATTTAGAAGAATTTAATAGAGAAAATTATAGTGCTAATGAATCTGAACGTGATTTTTTATTAGGTAATATTAATCATATAAAAGGCAAAGACAAATGGATTTTCGAATTAGCAGCTTCTGATCATATGCCAATAAAATCTATTGAGTTTTTATATAGTGAAATTGTAAAAAGCAGTTTTATTGGAAAAAAACTAAAATTTTACCTTAACAATCAAGAAAAAATTGAAGCGTTTGAAAAAAATAGTTTTAAAATTCCTTGTATTAAATCGGATTATATTTTTAATGAATTAGAATACCAAGAAGTTTCTCATGGTACAACTGTGGGAATTTTGAAATATTACAAATTGAAAGAATTAGACTCAATTTTACCAAAAAAAGAGGAAATCATTGTTTTAGATGGTACTCCAGATATTTTACCAAACGTAAAAGGGATTATTGTTACAGAACTTCAAACACCCTTGAGTCATTTAGTCATTTTGGGAAAAAATAGAAAAATTCCAATAATGGCTTATAAAAAGGCGCTAACCGATTCGAAATTAAAAAATTTAATTAACGAAAAAGTCGAATTAAAAATTTTGGTAGATACGTTTTACATCCACAAAACGAATAGAAATATTAGTCAAAAAAACATTATAAACATCATAAAATTAAAAGCAGATTTTACGGTAAAAGAATTGGTTGATTTAACCAATTCCACTCAAAACAACATTGCATGTGTTGGAGCAAAAGCTCAAAATTTAGCCTATTTAATTGCCATTTCTAAAGAAGAAAAATTTAAAACACCTGAAAATGCCTTTGCAATACCGTTTTATTATTATAAAGAACATGTCAAAAATGAGAAAATAAATAATTTGATAGTCGATTTGAGTAAAATGAATAAAGATTCTGTTGAATTAATTAATGTACAACTAAAAAAAATCCGATCAGAAATAAAAAAGATTCCAATTAATCAAGAGTTAATAAATTCAGTTACTGAAAGAGTTTCTAATCAATCGAATTTCAAAAATTTTAGATTTAGATCCTCAACAAATGCTGAAGATATTGATGGTTTTAATGGAGCCGGATTGTACGAATCTAAATCTGGAATTTTAGGTGATACTATAAAAACCTTTGAAAAAGCGATTAAACAAGTTTGGGCAAGTGTTTGGAATGAAAGTTCCTATTGGGAGCGTGAACTTTTTGGCATAGATCAAAATTCTATTGCAATGGGAGTTTTGGTGCATCGTGCTTTTCCAGATGAAACTGTGAATGGTGTAATTATCACTAAAAATATTCATCGAATTGATATACCTGGAATAACGGTAAATGTGCAAAAAGGAGAAAACTCAGTTGTAAAACCAGCAAAAGGTGAAATTTGCGAACAATTTACAGTCTACAATTTTAACGAATTCAACGCAAGGAAACACGAATTTGAAGTGGACTATATTTCACATTCGAATTTAAATAATAATCAAAATTTATTATCGAAAAACGAAATTAATTCCATTTATGAAACCTGTAAAAGAATTGAGAAAAAAATGAACAGATATTGGAAAAACTTAACCAATAAACCTATAGATATTGAGTTTAAGATTGTGGGGAAAAGTCGTGAATTGTATATTAAACAAGTTCGACCTTTTAATAATTAACTTTTACGTGAACTTCTTTCGTAATTGTATTTATAGTTACAATATTGTATTCAAAACTATCAATGGCGATTTTAGAAGCTATTAATTTTCTAATTTCATCATCTTTAACAATTAGTTCGCTATCTAAAGGCAAAATTACTGAAGTAGATTGAAAATGCTTTCTTTTATTCTTGTTTACGAAGTAAGACGAAAGAATATAAAACCCAACTATTACAAATTGAAAAAACAATAAAAAGCCTATTTTTTCAATTGGATACATCATATCCAAAATAGATAACGTGATTATAGCAAAAAGGAAAACTATTGCATTAAGAGAAAATGTTTGTGCTCTAAATCTTAAAATGGAGAAAACAGCAAAAAAACCAAATCCAACTCCAATTCCTAATTCAATTCTAGTAAATAAATAGGATAAAGAAAATGTGCAAAGTCCAACAATTATAATAAATGGATTGATGGTTTCTTTATCGTTTCGATTAGAAAAAAAATAAAGAATACTAGCAGAAACTAGAAACAGAGAAAAACGTCCAAATAATTCAGTAATTTCCATATCAACTATTGTTTCTCTTCTAAAGTTTTTTCAATTGGTTTCTCAACTGGAACTGTAGCCTTTGCTGATTTTTTAGCCAATTTTTCTTCGTATTTTAATAACTCTTTGGAGAATTTTTCAGCTTTAACTTGTTTTACTACTTTATCACCTTCGTAAAATTTCCAAGTGCCTATTTTAGCATTATTTTTATATGCACCTTCATACATTTTTTTACCATTTACATTGTAATAAACAGCTTTTCCTTCAAAAGCATCATTAACATAGTTATGCTCGTCTATTTGTTTTCCGTTTTCACCAAAAGTTTTACCTAATCCGTTTTTCTTTCCATCCACGTAATTAACTTCTTCTGCCAAAACATTATCTTTATAAAACACTTTTCTCGGACCGTTTAATTTACCATTTTTATAGTTTTCAATAGTCATAATATCTTTAGATTCTTTATGATAATATTTCCATTGTCCTTCAAAAAGCTTGTTTTTCACTAAACCTTCGCTGACTTTATTATTTTTTTGATCGAAGAAAATCGTGTAACAAGAACCATCACCTTTTGAAAAATCTCGTGTTGCTATTACCGTTCCAGCTTTTGTATCGTCAAAATATTTGAAAATTCCCGTTTCTTTTCCGTGATCAAAAGTTCCTTCGTAACGTGGTCTTTTACTTTCTTCATGGTAACCTTTCCAAAGTCCGTGACGCAAACCTTTGTCATCAAATTGATTCAATTTATCTTGAGCTGAAATGAAATTTGAAATTGCTAAAAATGCAATAAATACGATTTTCTTCATGTGTTTTTAATTTATTTTTTTTCTTAATTTCTAACGTTAGAATCTTAAAAAAATTGCTTCGTAAAAGTATGTAATAAAATTTATTTAGCAATTACTTTGCCAAGTTCTTTTGCTCTCGCGTCTGCATGTTGAATTCCTTCGTTAATTTTGGCATGTAAATCACGTGAATTGAACAATTTTATAGCGGCTTCTGTTGTTCCTCCTTTAGAAGAAACTTTTTCAATCCATTCTAAATTGGATAAATTACTTCTGTTTTGTAATTGTGTGGAACCTAAAAAGGTTTGTTGTACTAAAAATTCGGCTTCCGATTTTGAAAAACCTAATTGCATAGCAGCGTCAACCATCGCATTCATAAAATAATACACATAGGCTGGTCCGCTTCCAGAAATTGCAGTTGCGGCATTAATCATTTCCTCATTTTCTATAAATAGTGATTTTCCAGTAGTGTTGATTAGATTCTGAATGATAAATAAATCTTTTCTATCTACTTCATCAGAAGCGGTAAAAACAGTCATTCCTTGTCCGATTTGAGTTGGAATATTAGGCATTGAACGAATGATTTTTTTGACATGTAATTTTTCAGCCATATTTTGAATCGAAATTCCAGCCATGACCGATAAAATTAGATGATTTTCTGAAATATAATTCTGAATTTGTATTGCTAAATTATCGAAATCTTGGGGTTTTACAGCAACTATTACTATATCTACCGAAAGAAAAGAATCTGTAATTTCAGTAAAAAAGTTTGCACTAGGTATAGAATATGTGTTTGTAATTTTAGATAAATTACGTGTTAACACAAAAATATCTTCCGATTTAATAAAACCAGAACTAACAAAACTACTTGCGTAGGTTTGTCCCATGTTTCCAAAGCCAATAATTGCTATTTTCATATATGTTAAATTTATTTTTTAGCGGTCATATATGTTATCGCCTTTTATTTGTTTGTGTTTGTTTAAAACAAAATGCTTTTATTGGCGATTTCATATATATAAGATTAAAAAAAAAAAGCCTGTTCAAAAATATGAACAGGCTTTAAGTATTAGTTATTTAAAGAAATTATTTTTTCTTTTGATTTAATGCTTTTTGCGCTTCTTGCTGTTCCATTATTTCGCGCATTTTCTTTTGAAATTTCGATTCTGTTTTGGGTTTCGATTTGTTCACTTGAATTTGAGCATGGATTTTTTCTTCGTTTACCACGTAGTTTTTGATTACTAACATGATTCCGATAGTAATTAAATTAGAAATAAAGTTGTATAAACTCAATCCAGAACCGTAGTTGTTGAAGAAAATTAACATCATAATTGGAGATATGTAAATCATAATTTTCATGATTTTACCCATATCTGGCATTCCTTCTTGTTGAGGCGCTTGCATCGCTTGATCTCCAGTTGTCATTTTCATGTAGAAGAAAATAGCAATTGCCGCTAAAATTGGGAATAAACTTACGTGATCTCCGTATAATGGAATATTAAATGGCAATTTATAAATTGAATCGTATGAAGATAAATCGTCAGCCCAAAGGAAGCTTTTTTGTCTTAAATCAAAAGCTGATGGGAAAAACTGAAACGAAGCATACATGAATGGTAATTGAATTAACGCTGGAATACAACCCGCCATTGGGTTTACTCCTGCCTTAGAATACAATGCCATAGTTTCTTGTTGCTTTTTCATTGGATTATCTTTGAATTTTACACCCAATTCTGCAATTTCTGGCTTCAATACTTTCATTTTTGCTTGTGACAAGAACGATTTGTATGTAATTGGCGACATAGCCACTTTTATAAGAATTGTGAAGATGATAATCGCAATTCCGTAAGGTAAAAATCCTGATAATAACCCAAATAAAGGAATGAAAATGAATTGATTAATCCATCCAAAAATTCCCCAACCTAATGATACTAATTCATCTAAATTTT
>CAMLRV010000051.1 GCA_946482495.1 uncultured Flavobacteriia bacterium | reverse complement strand
CGTAGTGAGTTCTTGATTATTAAGAAATAGAGTTAGTTAATTACAATGCCTATTTAAAGTTATAATGAAAAAAGAGTCCTAATAAGGACTCTTTTTTTTTATCTTAATTCTCGTTTTTATGATAATCAGATGTGAAATATAACTTCACACTTGGATATTTTTGATTGGTCATTTGAATAGAGAATTCACTATCTGCTAAAAAGACTAATTGTCCGTGTTTGTCATGACCCAAGAATTTTTGTTTTACACGTTTAAATTCTTTGAATTCTTCGTTTTTAGGGTCCTCTGGAAGCACCCAACACGCTTTGTAAGCAGGAAAGGTCTCGTAAGTACATTTCGCCCCGTATTCGTGCTCTAAACGGTACTGAATTACTTCATATTGAAGTGCACCAACTGTACCAATTACTTTTCTTCCATTCATTTCCAATGTAAACAACTGCGCTACACCTTCGTCCATTAATTGGTCTACACCTTTTTCTAGTTGTTTAGCTTTTAATGGATCGGCATTATTGATATAACGGAAATGCTCTGGAGAGAAACTTGGAATTCCTTTGAAATTCATCGCTTCACCTTCTGTAAGTGTATCTCCAATTTTGAAATTTCCTGTATCGTGTAAACCTACAATATCACCTGGGTATGAAATATCTACAATTTCTTTTTTCTCTGCGAAGAAAGCATTCGGACTACTGAATTTCATGTTTTTTCCTTGTCGAACATGTAAATACGGTTTGTTTCTTTCAAATGTTCCCGATACAATTTTCACGAAAGCTAATCTGTCTCTGTGTTTCGGATCCATATTCGCATGGATTTTAAACACAAATCCACTGAATTTTTTCTCATTTGAATCTACTAAACGGGTGTCTGATTCCTTAGATTGTGGTGTAGGAGCAATTTCGATAAAACAATCTAACAACTCACGAACTCCAAAATTATTTAAAGCGGAACCGAAAAATACAGGTTGTAATTTTCCTGATAAATAAGCTTCTCTATTAAACTCTGGATAAACTTCATCAATTAATTCTAATTCATCACGAAGTTTATTAGCAGGAGTTTCACCAATAATTTTTTCCAATTCTGGACTTTGAATATCAGAAAAAGCAATTGTTTCTTCAATGTTTTTTCTACTATCACCTTCAAATAAGTTGATATTCTTTTCCCAAATATTATAAATTCCTTGGAAATCATAACCCATACCAATTGGAAAACTCAAAGGCGTAACTTTTAACCCTAATTTTTGTTCTACTTCGTCCATTAAGTCAAAAGCATCTTTACCTTCACGGTCTAATTTATTGATGAAAACAATCATTGGAATGTTTCGCATACGACAAACTGAAACTAATTTTTCTGTTTGTTCCTCAACCCCTTTTGCTACGTCCACCACCACAATAACGCTATCTACAGCTGTTAAAGTACGGAAAGTATCCTCAGCAAAATCCTTGTGACCAGGTGTATCTAAAATATTGATTTTTTTCTCTTTATAATTGAAAGCTAACACCGACGTAGAAACTGAAATTCCACGCTGACGTTCAATTTCCATGAAATCGGAAGTTGCTCCTTTTTTAATTTTATTACTTTTTACCGCACCCGCTTCATTAATAGCACCTCCAAATAATAACAGTTTCTCTGTTAAAGTTGTTTTTCCGGCATCGGGATGCGAGATGATTCCAAAAGTTCTTCTTCTTGCAATTTCTTTTTCGAAACTCATTTGTGTAATTTTTTTGCAAAAATACTATTTATAAATAATATTTTCTGTGTCGATATGTTTTTATTAACGATTTGAAGATGAATGCCGTTTTAGTTTAGCACGAAATCATAAGAAAAACGCTTATATTTGAAATGAAAATTTAAACAAATGGACTTCATCCCATCAAGAATTCTCTTTTATCCATTAGGATGGATATATTTATGGATTCGATATAGAAATAAAGAAACTATTGAAAAAGTATTAGTTGAAAAATATGAAGATAGTTATAGTGTTGCTGGAACATTAGTATGTTTGAAAACTTTTGGAATTGTTTTTATAACATTAATTCTTTTGATGCTTTTAGCTGCATTTTATAGTATCATAAAACACGAAATTTCTTAAAACATAACATTATGAAAAGTAATTTTAAAATATTGATAATTTTTGTTTTTGGATTAATTATTATAACAGCTTGTTATTTTTACAACAAGTATTACCATGAAAATATTAGAAAAAAACCAATTAAATATATTTATGAAACATTTTTAGGTCCATCAAATCCTGTATTGATAATTGAAGATTTAAAGTTTAAAGATAGTTTAATAAATTATTATACTATTTTAGAAACAAAACCAAAGATTGAACCAAGTTTTAATTTTCCTTTAAAAACTGTTCCAACTAATGATCCAGTATATATAATGGGATATTCTGAAGATGGTAAAATTGCTGAATTTGTGAGTTACTATGATCGAGGTGCAATGTATGGCGGTTCCTATTTGAGAGGTTGGACCTATTCAAAAACATTACATGATACGCCACCTAATGATATTAAAACTCGCTAGCGCGGATTTGAAATCTATGCCAGCGAACAAACAAAAAACCCAGCAAATTGCTGGGTTTTTTTATATTTTATATCAATTAATTATTGAAAAGCTTGTTCTAAATCGGCAAGTAAATCAGCGATATCTTCTACACCAACACTCAAACGCACTAAATCGTCTGTAATTCCAATTTCTTTACGTTTGTCTTCTGGAATAGAAGCGTGCGTCATTAACGCTGGATGATTCGCTAAAGATTCCACACCACCTAAAGATTCTGCTAAGGTGAATACTTTTACTTTCTCTAACATTTTAATCGCATCGGCTTTTGCACCTGATTTGAATGTGAAAGAAACCATTCCACCAAAACCACCAATCATTTGTTTTTTAGCAATATCATGATTTGGATGATTTTCTAAACCTGGATAAAATACTTTATCCACTTTCGGGTGATTGACTAAAAATTGCGCTACTTTTTCACCATTTTCACAATGTCTTTGTACACGTAAATGTAAGGTTTTGATTCCTCTTAACACTAAATAACTATCCATTGGTCCTAATGTTCCACCCGTTGCAAATTGCGCGAAGTGTAATTTTTCACCTAAAGCTTCATCTTTTACGATTAACGCACCAGCAATAACATCACTGTGTCCACCTAAATATTTCGTTGCTGAGTGCATCACAATATCTGCACCTAAATCTAAAGGTTTTTGTAAGTATGGAGTTGCGAAAGTATTATCTACTGCGAAAAGTAAATTATGTTTTTTAGTGATTTTAGCAATTTCTGCAATATCAGCCAATTTCATTAATGGATTAGTTGGTGTTTCTACCCAAACTAATTTAGTATTTTCATTGATTAACGATTCAAATTTCGCATAATCCGTCATTTCAACAAAGTGAAATTTGATTCCGTATTCTTGATAAATACGTGCAAACATTCTGTATGTTCCACCGTATAAATCGTCCATAGCAATTACTTCATCGCCAGGCTTTAATAATTTCATTACTGAATCTGTTGCCGCTAAACCAGAAGCAAATGCTAAACCACGAACTCCATTTTCGATACTGGCTAAAGCTTGTTCTAAAGCGGTACGTGTTGGATTCGCAGCGCGACTGTATTCGTATTCGTTTAAAGGCACACCTGGACTTGTTTGCACAAAGGTTGAAGTTTGATATACTGGTGGCATTACCGCTCCAGTACTTGGATCGTGATGCTGATTTCCGTGAATTACTTTGGTATTGAATTTCATTTTATATTATTTTTTTGCAAATTTAGTGAAAAGTATTTTGTTTGTTTTATTCTTCAAATATTGTTGTCTCTTTTAATACCCATTCATTATTTGTTAAAAAGAAAGTAAAATCTAATTTAACATTTTCACCGTGGATTTTCACTGTAAAATTTAAATTGGAATAAGTACTGATATTTTCTATTTCTAAATAAAAATCTTCTGATATTTCTTCAATGGGTTTGAATTCTGCCACTTTATTATCAACCACAATTTTGGCTTGTAATTCTTTGTATTTTGCAATTAGTAGCTTTCTTTTTGGGAACTTATCAAAATGAAAATAATCTTTCATTTTTTCAGAATTGAAAGCTTCATTTAGAGCTTTTTCAAGTTGAATCACTTTTTCTTTATTAATGGGAGATATTTTGGGATATTTTAATTCACAATTTAATGATTTTAGTTCTTCATCAAAAATAGGATAACCATATTCCAATTTAGTGTCAATTAAAACATTGTTTTTATCTATAAAATAATATTCGTTTACAGTTCCATCTGATTCTTCAAAACCTGAAATAAGTTGAATGGTGTTGTTAGTCATTTTATATTTTCCCGAAACAGTCGTGTCTCCGTAATGACCTGTAGAAGTTCTCTTATATTCTCCATTTTTGAAAAATTCAAATGTCCATAAAGTTTCTGCCCAACAACCCACAAATTTTTTTTCGATGGTTTGAGCATTAGTAAACTGTAAAGAGAAAATGATAAGTAAAAAGAATATTTTCTTCATAAGTTTTATATTCCTTGTTGTTTGTCGCCTCGCAATTGACGATATTGTTTTCGAGCTTCCGTAAAATAAATACTATCCGGATGTTCTAAAACCACTTTTTCATAAAAACTTTTGGCTTTTTCAGGATCGTTGAGTTGTTTGTTATAAATTTCTGCCGAATAAAATAAGGCTTCATCTACATAAATTCCATCTTTGTGGTTGTCTAGAATGTTTTGATAGTAGCTAATAGCTTTGGCAAAATTACCTAATTTTTCATAATTTCTACCCACTTTATACAAAGTTCCTGCTTCAATAGGTTGTCCTTTGTGTTTCACTAAAATTTGTAAAAAAGCATCTAATGCAGCTGCAGGTTTGTTTTGAAATTCTAATAAATCCGCTTTGGAAAAATCTTGTAAAGCTACTTTTAGTGAATCATCCACTTCATTGTCACTAATTAGCAAGAACAATTCTACCGCATCATTTGCAATTAATTGGGTGGATGCTTGTTTTAATTCGCCTGCTTGTTTTTTAGCCCAATCGAAATCCTTTTTATAGAAACTCGTTTTCGCCATTCTCATACTCGCTTCGTGTGAAAATTCATCGTTTGGTAAATCGTTCTGAATTTGAGCATAATAAATAATTGCCTGATTGAACTTTTCGTTAAACACAAAAACATCAGCCAATTCCATTTTCACTTTCGCTTTCAGACGAACATTTAATGGCATTTCCATCATCTTATCTAGAAGCAACTTTGCACCTTCAAAATCATTTTGATAAAAAGCTTTAAAATGTGCGGCTAAAATTTGTAAATCTACAGAGAAAGGAGAAGTACCAAACTGATTCAATAACGTGTCAAATTTATTTTGAATTAAAACATAATTTTCTGGTTTCGAATTCGCAATTTCATTCTTCAATAGAAAATATTGTGCATTTAAAATAGTTGATTCGTCTGTAGTGTTTTGTAAAATAAACTGAAAAATCGCTTGGGCCGTTTCGTTATCTTTTTCGTTCACACAAATTTGCGCAAGTTGAATGATGTCATCAAACGATTCTGGATTTCTTTTATAAATTGATTTTTCCTGAATAAACGCCTTATTATATTCTTTCTGATTCACGTATAACCAACTCAAAAATTGATTCCAATAAATGTCTTGTGTTTTCTGAGTGCGAAGTAAAAGTTCTTTTTTTAACGAATTGGTAAAAATATTTTCGGCATCATCTTGCATAAAAAGCACAAGTTGATTTTGCACGTTTAGCGTGGCATTTGCATTTGCATAAGAATAATCTAATAATTTCACGACCATCACATCCAAATTTCCCATTTGACCTTGAAGCAACGCCATTTGGTAATCGAAATTCATGCTTGGATTGTTTTTCTGACCAATTTCGTAGGTAGAATATGCTTGTTGTAATAATGTTTTTTGTTCGAAAGCTTGACCAATTTGATACGCATAATTGGGTTGATTAGCTACCACATCAATCGCTTTTTTATAATAGGAGTCGGCTTTAGCTTGATCTTTTTGCAATTGCGCATTATAACCTAATTCTACCAAAAAACCAGGCTGATTTGATTTTTCTTTTTTGGCTAAAAGTAATTTTTCGGCTTTGTCATATTGTTTTAAACCTTGATAACAACTCACTAATTTTTGGATAAAGTAGAAATTATTAGGTTGTTTTTTTTCCAAATCTTCAAACATAGAAGCTGCTTTGTCAAATTCACCTTTGTCAAAGTAATTTTGTGCCAATAGTTCGTTTTGAGCAAAACTAATGAGCGAGCAAAAGAATAATATGATTGGAAAGATTTTTTTCATAAAAAAAACAATGCACTAAATTAACAAAAAATGGTTAACTCAGTGCATTGTTAGTAAAGTTTTAAGATTTAATCAATTATATCAAATCCAGTATATCTTCTTAATACTTCTGGAATTACAATTCCTTCTGGAGTTTGATAGTTTTCTAAAATTCCCGCTAATACACGTGGTAATGCCAATGAACTTCCGTTTAAGGTGTGTGCCAATTGATTTTTACCATTCGCATCTTTATAACGTAGTTTTAATCGATTCGCTTGGAACGTTTCGAAATTAGACACAGAAGAAATTTCTAACCAACGATCTTGCGCAGTAGAAAACACTTCGAAATCATACGTTAACGCAGAAGCAAAACTCATGTCGCCACCACATAAACGTAAAATTCTGTACGGTAATTTTAATTCTTGTAAAATTCCTTTTACGTGTTCTACCATTCCGTCTAAAGCCGCATACGAATTTTCTGGTTTTTCTACACGAACAATTTCTACTTTATCAAATTGGTGTAAACGATTTAATCCACGAACGTGCGCGCCATATGAACCTGCTTCTCTACGGAAACAAGGTGTATAACCCGTACATAAAATTGGCAAATCGTTTTCAGACACTAAATCGTCTCTAAATAAATTCGTTACCGGAACTTCAGCCGTTGGAATTAAGTATAAATCGTCCGTTGCATCATGATACATTTGTCCGTCTTTATCTGGCAATTGCCCAGTTCCATATGCCGAAGCTTCATTTACTAAATGTGGCACTTGATATTCTTTGTAGCCGGCATCTGTATTTTTATCTAAGAAATAAGAAATTAAAGCACGTTGTAATTTGGCACCTTTTCCTTTGTAAACAGGAAAACCTGCACCAGTTATTTTTACTCCTAATTCGAAATCAATAATATCGTATTTTTTAGCTAATTCCCAGTGAGGTAAAGCACCTTCGTGTAAAGTTGGCACGTCACCTTCTTCAAAAACGTTTAAGTTTTCTTCAGGTGTTTTTCCAACAGGAACAATATCTGCAGGTAAATTAGGTAACTTATATAATTCTTCTTGTAATTGAGAAGCAATTGTATTAATTGATTCTGTCAATTCTTTAGATTTTTCTCTAATTTGAGTTGTTTTTTCCTTTAAGATTTCCGCTTTGGCTTTTTCGCCACTTTTCATCATTTCACCGATGTCTTTGGATAATTTATTAGATTCCGCTAAAAGATTGTCTAATTCTACTTGTGTGTTTCTGCGTTTTTCATCTAATTCCACAACAAGTTCTACAATAGCAGTAGCTTCGAAGTTTTTTTTCGCCAAACGCGTAATCACTTCTTCTTTGTTTTCTCTAATAAAATTTACTTGTAACATGATTGTTTATTTTTGGAAAGCAAATGTAAGGAATTGTTGCAACTTTTTCAGAAAAGAAAACCAACAATTGTTAAATTGAAAATTATAGACTTACAGAATTATCTAAAATTAAAAAATTTTGCCTATTTTCGTGTTTTAATTTAAGAATAATGAAAAAAATTACCCAAATCTTTTTCGTTTTAATTACATCTTTCTGTTTTTCGCAATCTGATGATTCGGATTATGACAGAATGATTGAGTCTGAAATGAAATCAGCTTCATCAGCTATGAATGTTCAGGTGAACCCGAATACGCAAAATTATGACATAACCTATCATGAATTGCGTTTTACGGTTAACCCGAACAACACTACTGCATCAATTAGTGGTGTAGTAAGTACTACTTTTACAGCATTATCAAACATGAATTCGATTACGTTTGATATGGCTACACAATTAGTAGTAAGTTCTGTAACTATGAACAGCACCAATTTAACTTTTTCCCAAAGTAATTACGAGTTAAATATTAATTTTCCTGCAACCGTTACTACAGGAAGTAGTAGAACTGTAGTCATCACTTATGCTGGAACACCACCGTCAGGACAAGGTGCTTTTACAAGAAGCACACACAGTGGAACGCCTGTAATTTATACACTTTCAGAGCCTTTTGGCGCTAGAGATTGGTGGCCGTGTAAACAAGATTTAAATGACAAAGCAAACAGTATTGACGTTTACATCACTGCTCCTTCCACATTTAATAGTGTTTCGAACGGATTAGAGCAAAGTAGAGTGGTAGTTGGAGGAAACGCAACGACTCACTTTAAACATTTGTACCCGATTCCTGCTTATTTAATTGTTTTGAATGTAACTAATTACCAAATTTATAACCAACAAGGAGGTTTAGGAACATTAGCTAGCCCGTATTTCCCAATTATCAATTATTTATATCCAGAAACGAATACAGCAGCTACACAAACCCAATTAGCGGTTACACCAAATATTATTAATTTTTACGAAAGTATTTTAGAGCCCTATCCGTTTAGAAATGAAAAATATGGTCACGCACAGTTTGGTTGGGGTGGTGGAATGGAGCACACAACGGTTTCTTCTATGATAAGTTTTGGAAGAAATTTAATTGCTCACGAAATGGCTCACCAATGGTTTGGAGATAAAATCACTTGTGGAACTTGGAAAGATATTTGGTTAAACGAAGGTATCACAGAATACATGTCTGGTTTAGTAATTGAAAATTTTGATGGAGCTTCTCAGTTTGTAACTTGGAAAGGAAACAAAAACAATAATATTACTATGACTTCAACAGGTAGTAATTTATATTTAACAGACGCACAAGCTTTAGATGTAAATCGAATTTTCAGTGGAAGATTTAGCTATGACAAAGGCGCGATGGTAACACATATGTTAAGATGGAAGTTAGGAGATGTGATGTTTTTCCAAGCTTTAAAAAATTACTTAGCCGATCCAGCATTAGCTTATGGATATGCAGTAACTGCCAATTTTAAATCGCATTTAGAAGCAGTTTATGGAAGTAGTTTAACAGAATTCTTCAATGATTGGGTTTATGGTTTAGGCTTTCCATCATATGATATTACAGCTCAAAATTGGGGAGCTGGTCAGGCTAAAATTACTGTAAATCAAACACAATCTGACGCAAGCGTTTCGTATTTTGAAATGCCATTACAAATTAGATTAACGGGTAGTGGCGGACAAACGCAAGATGTGGTAGTAAACAACACAACAAATGGTCAACAGTTTATTGTTTCGGTTCCTTTTGTAGTTACGGGTTTGATTTTCGATCCTAATAATCATATTATTTCTAGAGACAATTCTGTGACTTTAGGAACGGAAAGTTTTGATATTAACGAAGCGGTTTCAATTTATCCAGTACCTGTAGATAATGAATTAACTATTCAATTTCCAAGTAATTTTCAATTACGCAAAGTGGAAGTTTATAATAATTTAGGTCAACTTGTTACAACAGCGTATAAGAACATTATCAATACTTCTCAATTATCAAGTGGTGTGCATATTATGAAGATTGAAACTTCTGAAGGTGTCTTTCATAAAAAATTCATAAAAAAATAAGCTAACACTAAAATAATATTAAAAAGTAAGGTGAAAACCTTACTTTTGCTTTTTTAAAACAAATCAAAATACAATGATTCAAGTAGCACAAATACTTTTTATATTATCGGTTTTAGTAATTCTTCATGAATTCGGACATTACATCACAGCCAAAATGTTTAAAATGCGAGTAGAGAAATTCTACTTATTTATGGATGTTGGTTTTTCTTTAATCAAAAAGAAAATTGGAGAAACAGAATGGGGAATTGGATGGTTGCCTTTAGGAGGTTACGTAAAAATTTCTGGGATGATAGACGAAAGTATGGATGCAGAACAAATGAAACAAGAACCACAACCTTGGGAGTTTCGTTCTAAACCAGCTTGGCAACGTTTGGTGGTAATGTTAGGCGGAATTATTGTAAATATCTTATTAGCTTGGTTCATTTATGCCGTAATGTTTTCTACGGTAGGGCAAAAATATATTTCTACAGAAAAAATTCAGGAAAAAGGATTGGCATTTGGTGATGTAGGACAAAGTGTAGGTTTCAAGAATGGAGATAAAATTGTTTCTATAGACGGGAAATTACAACCGAAATTCAATTGGGCAGTTATTGATGTTTTGTTGAGTGAAGAAGTTATTGTTGATAGAAACGGTCAGCAAGTGAAACTAAACTTAACAGACGAACAAAAAGGAGAAATTTTAGGAAGTGAAGGGAAGAATTTCATTAAGCCAAGAATTTCAACTATTCTTATTGATTCGTTAGAGCCGAAATCTGAAGCAGTAAAAGCTAATTTCAAAAAAGGAGATTTAATTAAATCGGTTAACGGAAAAGAATTTACGTATTTTGATGTTTTTGCTGATGATTTAAAAACATTAAAAAATGATTCTATTAAAGTAGTTGTAGAAAGAAATAAACAATTAGTAGAATTAAAAGCCAAAGTAAATAAAGATGGAAAATTAGGGTTTTACCCAACTACAAAAGATAAAAACGATTTTGAAATCACTAATAAACTTTCTTTTGGTGATGCGGTTTCTGCTGCTGTAAAGGAATCGTATCAATTGTTAGTGTATAATGTAAAACAATTCAAATTAATCTTAAAACCTGCAACTGGGGCATATAAACAGGTGCAGAGTCCAATAGGTATTGCAAGACGATTACCAAGTTTCTGGGATTGGGAATTTATTTGGAATTTCACAGCCTTATTCTCAATTGGTTTAGCTTTTATGAACTTATTACCAATTCCTGGTTTGGATGGTGGACATGCTTTATTTACAATTGTAGAAATGGTTACAGGTAAGAAATTATCAGATAAAGCGGCAGGTTACGTACAAACTGGAGGTATGATTTTCCTACTTTCATTAATGGCACTAACCTTTGGAAAAGACATTTATCAGTTGATTTTAGATAAATTGGCAAATTAGAATAAAAAAAGCATAAAATATTTTTGCTAAAATAAAAATTCAACTATATTTGCACTCGCTAAAAAGATAAAGCAACTTCCTCCTTAGCTCAGTTGGTTAGAGCATCTGACTGTTAATCAGAGGGTCCTTGGTTCGAGCCCAAGAGGGGGAGCAACTTTTTAGCAAACATATTTACCGTTAAGGTGATTCCTCCTTAGCTCAGTTGGTTAGAGCATCTGACTGTTAATCAGAGGGTCCTTGG
>CAMLRV010000050.1 GCA_946482495.1 uncultured Flavobacteriia bacterium | reverse complement strand
ATCATTTGTTGTTGATGCCTTGTTTAAAAAATCGGAATTGCCTTTCTTATTATTGTTTAACGATAAGGAAGAAGCGGCCTATTATTTAAATGATTTAGAAGCGTTAATCAACGATCAAGATGTGTTGTTTTATCCAGGTTCCTTTCGTAGGCCTTACCAAATTGAAGAAACAGATAATGCTAATGTTTTGCTTCGTGCTGAAGTTTTGAATCGAATTAATTCTCGAAAAAAACCAGCGATTATTGTTTCCTACACAGATGCGATTTTCGAGAAAGTTGTTACCCGAAAAGAGTTAGATAAAAACACGTTGAAAGTTCATGTCAACGATAAATTATCTATCGATTTTATTAATGAAACGCTGTTTGAATATAATTTTAAACGTGTTGATTTTGTTTCTGAACCTGGCGAATTTTCAGTTCGAGGTGGAATTATAGATGTGTTCTCTTTTTCTAATGATATTCCGTATCGTATTGAATTTTTTGGAGACGAAGTAGATAGCATCCGAACGTTCGATATTGAAACGCAATTGTCTAAAGAAAAAGTCTCAAAAATTGCCATTATTCCAAATGTGGAGAATAAAGTGCTGCAAGAAAAACGAGAAAATTTCTTAGATTATATTTCTGAAAAAACAGTTTTAATTTTCCAAAATGCAGATGCAACAGGAAGTAAGCTAGACAGATTATATGATAAAGCAAATGAAGCGTATTCGAAATTAACACTCACAATAAATCATTCGAAACCAGAAGAATTATTTGTTAATCAGGAAACGTTTTTAAAAAGAGCGTTGGATTTTTCGGTTATCGAATTGGATAAAAGTCCGGTTTTTAAATCGGAAAAAATATTCGAATTTTACACACAACCACAACCTTCGTTCAATAAACAATTCGATTTGTTGATGAATAATTTGAATGATAATTATCATAACGGAATTAAGAATTTCCTTTTTTCTTCGAACGAAAATCAAGCGAAAAGATTTAAAGAAATTTTTAAAGATATTGATGAAGATGCAGCTAAAAATGTAAAGGATAAATACGATAATATTGTATTTCCTTTATTCTCTGGTTTCATAGATAATGAGTTACAAATTGCTTGTTATACCGATCATCAAATTTTCGAACGTTACCATAAATTTTCCATTAAAAATAACGCTTCCAAAAAACAAACGGTAACTTTAAAAGAGTTAACAGCTTTGTCTATTGGCGATTATGTAACGCATATTGATCACGGAATTGGGAAATTCGGAGGTTTGCAAAAAATTCAAGTTGAAGGAAAAACACAAGAAGCAATAAAATTGGTATATGCTGATAATGATATTGTGTATGTGAGTATTCATTCGCTTCATAAAATTTCAAAATACACTGGAAAAGATGGAGCACCACCAAAAATTTATAAATTAGGAAGTGGTGTTTGGAAAGCCTTAAAACAAAAAACCAAAGCTCGAGTTAAACATATTGCTTTCAATTTAATTCAATTGTATGCGAAACGTCGTTTGGATAAAGGGTATGCTTTCGGTCCAGATAGTTACATGCAAAAAGAGTTAGAAAGTTCTTTTATTTATGAAGATACGCCCGACCAAATTACAGCCACTCACGATGTAAAAATGGACATGGAAAATGACCGACCAATGGATCGTTTGGTTTGTGGTGATGTAGGTTTTGGAAAAACGGAAGTTGCTATTCGTGCAGCATTTAAAGCAGTTGATAACGGAAAACAAGTGGCGGTTTTAGTCCCAACAACAATATTGGCTTATCAGCATTATAGAACGTTTACAGAAAGATTAAAAGATATGCCAGTTACGATAAGTTACTTGAATCGTTTCAGAACTGCCAAGCAAAAAGCGGATACACTAAGAGGTTTGGAAGAAGGAAAAATTGATATCGTAATTGGAACACACCAATTGGTAAATAAAAATGTAAAATTCCGCGATTTAGGTTTGCTAATTGTAGACGAGGAACAAAAATTTGGAGTGAATGTAAAAGATAAATTAAAAACGATTGCTACCAATATTGATACGCTTACATTAACAGCAACTCCAATTCCGAGAACGTTACAGTTCTCCTTAATGGCAGCCCGAGATTTATCAGTAATTACAACGCCACCGCCCAACAGATATCCAATTGAAACCAATGTGATTCGTTTTAATGAAGAAACCATTCGTGATGCAATTTCTTATGAAATTGAACGAGGCGGACAAGTGTTTTTTATCAATAATCGAATCGAAAATATTAAGGAAGTGGCTGGAATGATTCAACGTTTGGTTCCCAATGCAAAAGTGGGTATTGGTCATGGTCAAATGGATGGGAAAAAGCTAGAAGAATTAATGCTGGCTTTTATTGAAGGTGATTTTGATGTTTTAGTGGCAACAACTATTATTGAAAGTGGTTTAGATGTGCCAAATGCGAATACGATTTTTATTAATAATGCGAATAATTTCGGATTATCCGATTTACACCAAATGCGTGGTCGAGTAGGAAGAAGTAATAAAAAAGCATTTTGTTATTACATCACACCACCAGATTCTGTGATGACAGATGATGCTAGAAAAAGAATCAATGCTTTAGTGCAATTTTCAGATTTAGGAAGCGGTTTCAATATTGCTATGAAAGATTTGGAAATTCGTGGTGCTGGAGATTTATTAGGTGGCGAACAAAGCGGTTTTATTAACGAAATTGGTTTCGATACCTATCAAAAAATTATGAACGAAGCCATTGATGAATTGAAAGAAAACGAATTCGCCGATTTATATCAAGAAGAAAACGATATAGAAACCAAAGAATTTGTAAAAGAATTTCAAATTGATACCGATTTCGAATTGCTTTTTCCAGATGAATACATTAATAATATTACAGAACGTTTAAGTTTGTATAACGAATTAGGTTCCATAAAAAATACTGCCGATTTAGATGCATACGAACAACGTTTAATTGACCGATTCGGACCCTTGCCAAAAGAAGCAGTTTCCTTATTAAATAGTGTGCGAATCAAATGGAAAGCTACCAAAATTGGTTTAGAAAGATTGGTGTTAAAACAACATAAGATGATTGGTTATTTCATTGGTGATCAGCAATCTAATTTCTATCAAAGCAACCGTTTTATCAATGTGATGAAATTTGCACAACAAAACGGTAATTTATGTAAAGTGAAAGAAAAAGAAACTAAAAATGGATTACGACTTTTAATTACTTTTGAAAATGTAAAAAGCATTAACAAAGCTTTAGAATTAATTGAAATGATATAATCTTAAAAAGTAGTAAGATTTTTTCAAAAAAAAGACTTATTTTTACACGTTTACATACTAAAATAACCAAAAATAAAGTTATTTATTAAAATCTATAACATTGAAAAAGACTCAGTTAAAATATATTTACTCCTTAGGTATTATTGCTATTCTTTTGGCGTGTTCCACAAAAAGAGACAATTTTGTAAATAGAAAATGGCATTCGACCAATACAAAATATAATACTCTTTACAATGGTGATGTGGCATTACAAAAGGGTGTTGAAGATGTAAAAGCCACGTATTCGGATAATTTTTGGGAAATTTTACCTTTAGAAAGAATGCAAATCACTGAAGAAGAACAAAAACCTGGAGATACTAAAAATCCAAACTTCGAACGTGCAGAAACGAAAGCAACAAAAGCCATTCAGAAGCATTCAATGAATATTGGCGGGTTTGAAAAAAACAGTCAAATTGATGAGTCATACTTGATGTTAGGTAAATCGAGATACTATGAACATAGGTATTTGCCAGCTATGGAAGCTTTCAATTATATTTTATACAAATATCCAACGAGTAATAATGTGTATCAAGCGCAAGTTTGGAGAGAGAAAGTAAACTTAAAATTAGAAAACGAACAATTAGCAATTAAAAACCTAAATAGAACTTTAAAAGGACAACGTGTTAAAGGTCAGGATTTAGCTGATGTTCATGCGGTTTTAGCACAAGCTTATATCAATACGAATGTGTTGGATAGTGCAATCGCTTCGGTTAAAATTTCCAAAAAAGAAACTAAATTAAAAGAAGAAAGAGCACGTTATACTTTTATTCTAGCGCAATTATACGAGAAATTAAATTATAAGGATAGTGCCTATGTAGCGTATCAAGAAGTAATTGATATGAAACGTAAATCGCCTCGTAGTTATACTATTTATTCACATTTGAAGCAAACAACGCAATTTGATTTTGAAAAAGGGGATTCTGTAGCTTTTCATAAAAAGTTAGACAAACTTTATAATAATATTGAATTCAAAAGACATCGAGATGTAATTCATCACCAAAGAGCTTTTTTCTATGATAAGACTGGAAATGATAAAATGGCCATTTCTTATTATAATAAATCGCTTAGAAATATGTCTACAGATAGATATTTAGCAGCTTCTAGTTATAGAAACATCTCTGATATTTATTACAGACAAAAAGATTTTCATACTTCAAAAAAATATTTAGATTCTACTTTAGTTCATTTATCAGAAAAAAGTAATGAATTTAAAACACTAAAAAAGAAATTAGATATTTTAACGGATGTGGTAAAATACCAAGACATTATCAAAAAAGCGGATAGTGTAGTGGTAGTTTCAAGAATGCCGGAATCTGAAAAAATTAGATATTATCAAGATTATATAAAAAAATTAAAAGTTTCAGATTCTATTGCTGCTAAAAAGCAAAAAGAAAATGCAGCAGCTACTGGTCTTAGTCCAAAAGGAGGACAAAATGAAAATTTGTTATTGCCACCTGGAGGTGAAGGTCCAATTCCTTCTGCTGAAAAACCTGGAACAAAAGGAATAATGCCAGAACCACCAATCACAAAAATGCAAGATTTTCCCGTGAGTTCTAGTGGACAACAAAGCAGTTTTTATTTCTATAACCCAACTACTGTTGCGTTAGGAAAAATTGACTTCAAGAAAAAATGGGGTGATATAAAGTTAGGAGATAATTGGAAATCAATTGCGACTCTTAATCAAAATCAGCAAGACAATACCAATTCAAACGAGGTTATTGAAGAAGAAACACCAGATAAGAATGAAGAAGAAGGAGCTGAACCAAAATACACCACGGCATTTTATATTGATAAACTCCCAAAATCTGAAAAAGTTTTAGATAGTTTAAATACCGAAGCAAATTATGCGCGTTTTCAATTAGGTTCTATTTTTAAAGAAAAACTAAAAGAAAATAAATTGGCAATTACTTCATTCGAAGATATTTTGGGGAATAAGCCCGTTGATAAAATGATTTTGCCAACTTATTATAATTTATACCAATTATATAGTTCAGAAAATAGCGAAAAAGCAGCGGTTTATAAGCAAAAAATCCTTGCAGAATATCCAGATAGTAGATATGCTGCGATGTTTAATAATACTACGATAAACGCAGATATAACAGCCGATTCTGAGTTTAATGCCCTCTATGCGAAAGTCGAAAAAGGATTGTATCGAGAAGCAAATGCTGAAGTAGATGCTTTAGTGAAAAAATATGATGGCGATGAATTAAATGCCAAATTTGATGTGTTGAAAGCAAAAATTTCAGCAAGGTTATTTGGATTAGCTGTATATAAATTAGCTTTACAAAAAATAGTAAAAAACTATCCTAAAAATATCGAAACACCAAAAGTAGAATCTATCTTAAATGCTGATATTCCAGCTTTAGAAGCATTAGATTTTGGAGCCACTCCGAAAACATATAATTTGGTTTTTATAACTAATTACCCTAATGAAGCTTCGCATAAAAATTTAATTGAAAAATTAAATAAATATGCCAAAGAATCGGGTGATGTTAAAATTAAGGTTTCGAATGATATTTATAGTTTAGATAAAAACATGATTGTTTTACATGGTATTTTAAATAAGATGACGGCTGAAGCAGTTGCTGGGTTTTTAAAAGAACACAAAGATTATAAATTAAAAGACACAGCTATAATAATTTCGAATGAAGATTATAAAGTAGTTCAAGTGAAGAAAAACTTAGAGGAATATTTGGCAAAAATTAAATAAATATGCTAGATAAAAAACAAAAATCTGATTACGATTTATTAGGAAAAACAAACCGAATTGTAGAACAAACTACAATTACTGGAAACATTGTGTGTTCGGCCGATTTGCGTTTAGATGGCGAATTAATTGGTGATATTACTTGTAAAGGAAAAATTGTATTAGGTCCGAAAAGTAAAGTAGAAGGCAATATTACTTGTAAAAATATTGATATCGAAGGTAAATTTAACGGTAAGTTAGTGGTGGAAGAATTACTTGGAATTAAAAAATCTGCTAAAATTTCTGGTGAAGTTATTGTGGGAAAATTAGCGATTGAGCCAGGTGCTATTTTTGAAGCCTCGTGTGAAATGAGAAGTAATAAATAAGCGCTAAGTAAAAAGTTTCAAGATTTACTTTTTTAACACTTCAATTAAACATGAAAGAAGATAACAAAAATAGGCCATTAAATAAATGGTTACAACTCATAAGTATTCCTGCTCAAATGGGAATCGTTATCTTTTTGTTTGCTTACTTAGGTCAGTATTTGGATGAAAAATACAAATCTGAAAATTATGTAAAGATTTTTACAGTTGTAGGTGTCTTTTTAGCAATGTACAATGTAATTCGTCAAGTCAATCAACTAAATAAGGATGATAAATGATGAAAAATTATCTGTTGTTTTTTAAAGAGCTTTTCTTTTTTGCTTTTCCTTTATTTATTATTCATCAATTGGTTTTCTTGTTGCCTAGTTTGAATATTGCTCAAGAAAAATTCTATTTTTCCATTACCTTTTTATATGTATTGTTTTTTATTTTTTCGAAAATCATTCTTTTTATAGTTAAAAAGGTTTCTGAAAGAAGTTTTGACAACACCGGAATGGTTTTTATGATAGCCACTTTTGTAAAGGCAGGAATTGTGTATTTTATCATCAAGCCTATTTTAGATTCTCAAAATAATCAAATTGAAAAAATGAACGTTTTTTTTATTTTTATTTGCTTTTTGTTAATTGAAACGATTATTACAGTGCGAATATTAAACAAAAAATAATAAAGCTCGGTTATTTTAAATAATTTGGTAAAAAAAGTAAATTAGTATTATTGTAATTTAAAGAAAAGATTTACCTTTGCAAAAATTTTAAGGACAATATTTTTTAGAATATATATCATATGTTGATTTCAAGAAAACACAAACAGATTATTTTTACAGGATTAGTAGCAATTTTACCATTTTTTGGTTTTTCAAATGTAGCTAATGATTCAGTAGTTGAATCCCCAGAAGTTATTCATTCTTCTAAGCCAAAAACAGTTGAAGGAAACAGCGATATTAAAACAGAAATAAAAGAATATATAAATCACCATTTATTGGATTCTTATGATTTTAATTTATATTCTTCAAAAGATGAAAAAGGTGTAGAGCACCATGTAGGTTTTCCTTTACCGGTAATTTTATGGGATAATGGTTTACAATTATTTTCATCTTCAAACTTCCACCACGGAGAAGCAGTTGCGGAGTCTAATGGAAATTTCTATAGATTACACCACAATAAAATTTATAAAGTTGATAGCAAAGATGCTGAAGTAACTTTAGATGAGCATCACCATGCTACAAATGTAAAACCTTTAGATTTCTCAATTACTAAAAACGTTTTTATGATTTTTGTAGTTGCTTTAATCATGTTTTTATTGTTTAGAGGTTTGGCAAAATCTTACGCTAAGAACGGAGGAATTGCAAAAGGTGCTGGAAGGTTTTTTGAACCAATTATTTTGTACATCAGAGATGATATTGCAATTCCAAATATTGGGGAGAAAAAATATAAAAAATACATGAGTTATTTGTTAACTATATTTTTCTTTATATGGTTTTTAAACATGTTTGGTTTAACACCACTAGGAATTAATGTGACTGGAAACATTGCGGTAACTGCTTGTTTAGCATTGTTAACATATTTTATCACAACATTAACTGCGAATAGAAATTATTGGGGTCACATTTTTTGGATGCCAGGAGTGCCAGTTCCAATGAAAATTATTTTAGCACCAATTGAATTATTAGGAACAATTATTAAACCTTTCTCATTAATGATTCGTTTATACGCGAATATTGTTGCGGGTCACGTGGTATTAATGAGTATTATTGGGTTAATGTTTATTTTCAAAAACTGGATCGGAAGTAGTTTATCTTTCTTCTTAGCTTTTGCGTTATCATTATTAGAGATTTTAGTTGCGGCTTTACAAGCTTATATTTTTACTATGTTAACTGCATTGTATTTTGGTGCAGCAAATGAAGAACACCACCATGATGAGGAAGCTCATCATTAATAAATTGAATGTTTAATTAAATATATATACATTATGACAATTCCAAACATCGTAGGAGCAGGTTTAATCGTTATTGGTGCTGGTTTAGGTATCGGTAGAATTGGTGGTTCAGCAATGGACGCAATTGCTCGTCAACCAGAAGCTTCTGGAAAAATTCAAACTGCTATGCTTATTGCTGCTGCACTTATTGAAGGAATCGGTTTTGCTGCGTTATTCGCATCTTAATCATTAAAAAAGAAATAACAACAGTTGTAACGGTTGGTTGTAACTGTTGTTTTATTAAAAGTTAATATTCGAATTTAGAATTATAGATAATGGAAAAATTATTAGAACAATTTTCGTTAGGTTTGTTTTTTTGGCAGTTTGTGCTATTTGTAGGTTTAATCCTTTTATTGAAAAAATTTGCTTGGAAACCTATTTTAGATGCGGTTAATGAGCGTGAAGAAGGTATTAAAGATGCTTTATTATCTGCTGAAAATGCGAAAAAAGAAATGATGGCTTTAAAATCTGATAACCAAAAATTATTAGACGAAGCTCGTGCTGAAAGAGATGCTATGATTAAAGAAGCAACTGCTATCAAAGATAAAATGATTGCTGATGCTAAAGAAGAAGCGCAATCTCAAGGTGCAAAAATGATTGAACAAGCGAAAGCAACAATCGAAAGCGAAAAAAATAGTGCAGTAGCTGAAATTAAAAATCAAGTTTCTTCATTATCATTAGAAATCGCTGAAAAATTATTAAAAGAAGAATTATCTAACAAAGAATCTCAAGCTAAATTAGTTGAGAAAATGTTAGCTGATGTTAAATTAAACTAATCTATAGTTATGTCAAGAGCTGCGATTAGATACGCAAAAGCAATTTTAGATATCGCTACAGCTGGTAATAATACTACTGCTGTAAATAACGATATGAAAACTATTGTTTCAGCAATTAAAGAAAGTGGTGAGTTAAAAGACTTTTTAGCAAACCCTGTTGTAAATGATGTCTTAAAAATGAACGCGTTAAGCGAAATTTTCCCATCTTTGCAAGCTGAAACTAAAGGTTTGTTCCAATTGTTATTAGCAAATAAAAGATTTGAAATTTTGTCTGCTATTGCAGTACAATTCAATAAATTATATGACTTAGCAAGTGGAGTTGAGCAAGCAGTAGTTACTACAGCTGTTCCTTTAACTGCGGAATTAGAAACTTTAGTGACTAATAAGTTAAAAGAGTTTTCTTCAAATACTATTTCAATCACTAACGTTGTTGATGAATCAATTATCGGAGGTTTTGTAATCAGAATTGGAGACAAACAATATAATGCTTCCGTTGCAAATAAATTGCAACAATTAAAAAGAGAATTTACATATTAATTAAATACCATTAAATATATATAAAATGGCAGAAATTAAACCAGCTGAAATTTCAGCAATATTAAAGAAACAATTATCAGATTTTCAATCTGGTGCTACGTTAGAAGAAGTAGGTACTGTACTACAAGTTGGTGATGGTATTGCTCGTGTTTATGGTTTATCAAATGCTCAATACGGTGAGTTAGTACAATTCGAAAACGGATTAGAAGCTATCGTATTGAACTTAGAAGAAGATAACGTTGGGGTTGTATTATTAGGACCATCAACTGGTATCAAAGAAGGTTCTTCTGTAAAAAGAACGAACAGAATTGCTTCTTTAAAAGTTGGTGAACAAATGGTTGGACGTGTTGTGGATACTTTAGGTTTCCCAATCGATGGTAAAGGTCCAATTGGTGGTGAATTATACGAAATGCCTTTAGAGCGTAAAGCTCCAGGAGTTATTTTCCGTCAGCCAGTAACTGAGCCATTACAAACAGGTATCAAAGCTGTTGATGCGATGATTCCAGTGGGTAGAGGACAACGTGAGTTAGTAATTGGAGACCGTCAAACAGGTAAATCATCTGTATGTCTTGATACTATCTTAAATCAAAAAGAATTTTATGATGCTGGTCAACCAGTATTCTGTATATATGTTGCTGTAGGTCAAAAAGCTTCTACAGTAGCTGCAATCGCAAAGACATTAGAAGAAAAAGGAGCAATGGCTTATACAGTTATTGTTGCTGCTAACGCTTCTGATCCAGCTCCAATGCAAGTATATGCTCCTATGGCAGGTGCTGCAATTGGTGAGTACTTCCGTGATTCAGGTCGTCCAGCTTTAATTATTTATGATGACTTATCTAAGCAAGCAGTTGCTTACCGTGAGGTATCATTATTATTAAGAAGACCACCGGGACGTGAGGCTTACCCTGGAGACGTTTTCTACTTACACTCTCGTTTATTAGAAAGAGCATGTAAAGTAATTAACGATGACGAAATCGCTAAAAACATGAACGATTTACCAGAATCTTTAAAAGGTATCGTAAAAGGTGGTGGTTCATTAACGGCATTACCAATTATCGAAACACAAGCTGGAGACGTTTCTGCATATATCCCAACAAACGTAATTTCGATTACTGACGGACAAATCTTCTTAGAATCTGATTTATTCAATTCTGGAGTTCGTCCTGCAATTAACGTAGGTATTTCTGTATCTCGTGTTGGAGGTAATGCGCAAATCAAATCAATGAAAAAAGTATCTGGTACTTTAAAATTAGACCAAGCACAGTTCCGTGAATTAGAAGCTTTCGCGAAATTTGGTTCTGACTTAGATGCGGTTACTTTAAATGTAATTGAAAAAGGTAAACGTAACGTGGAAATCTTAAAACAAGGTTTAAATGATCCGTTTGCTGTAGAAAACCAAGTTGCAATTATTTATGCTGGAACTAAAAACTTATTAAGAAATGTTCCTGTAAATAAAGTTAAAGAATTTGAAAAAGATTATTTACAATTCTTAAACTTAAAACATAGAGATGTTTTAGATGCATTAAAAGCAGGTAAATTTGATGATAACATCACTGATGTATTAGAAGCTGCTGCAAAAGAAATTTCTGCAAAATATTAATTTTAGTATTAAGTATTAGGTATTAAGATTGTAAACATCTTAATACTTAATACTTGAATCTTAATACTTCAATAAACAAAATGGCAAACTTAAAGGAAATACGTAATAGAATTGTATCTGTATCTTCAACGATGCAAATCACTTCTGCTATGAAAATGGTTTCGGCTGCTAAACTGAAAAAAGCTCAAGATGCTATTACTGCTATGAGACCTTATTCTGAAAAATTAACAGAGTTAATTCAAGGTTTAAGTGCTTCTTTAGAAGGTGATGTAGCTGCAAATTATACAACTCAAAGAGAAGTAAAAAGAGTTTTAGTAGTTGCTATTACATCAAACAGAGGTTTGTGTGGTGCTTTAAATTCTAATGTATTAAAACAAGTTAAAGTTTTAACTGAAAAATACGGTCACGATAATGTTGGTGTTTTTGCCATTGGTAAAAAAGCAAACGATGGTTTACACAAAACAAACTATGTTATTGCAAACAGAAGTGATATTTTTGACGATTTAACTTTTGAAAATACTGCCGAAATT
>CAMLRV010000049.1 GCA_946482495.1 uncultured Flavobacteriia bacterium | reverse complement strand
AATTTTTTGTGTAAGTTGGATTAAATAAAAATCGCTACCAGCCAATTCCAATTTTCCGTTTCTTTTTAATTGTGCAGAAACCGTCAACAAATCAATTGGTTGTGGTGGAGTACTATGAAACAATTGATTAATCGCTTCATAAATATGTTTATGTGCTTCTTTATAAAAAACCTCAGGATTTAATAAATCAATTACTTCACCTGGTGCTTTTATATCAATTAACATAGCTCCTAAAACTGCTTCTTCGATATCCACAGCTTGAGGAGGAAGTTTTCCTTTCTCTAAATTAATAATAGTAGTTTTATCTACTCTTACAGGGTTTACGTGTAATGATTTTTCCATAATGCGAAAGTAATCTAATTGCCAGAAAAAATAAATTTTACTTTTAAAAAAAAAGTGTTGAAAACTTTTAGTTGATTGTTAATATGTCAAAAAAAACGCCTTGTTATTGACAAGGCGCTTTTTATACATTTTTTGTTATCTATCTGAGAATTCTCCCATATTACTGTATTTCTCCATTCTTTGCGCAACTAATTCTTTTGTTGATAAGTCTTTTAATTCATTATAAGACTTTGTAACGTACTTTTCAACAGTTTTGAATGTTGCAGCTTTATCTTGATGAGCACCTCCAAGCGGTTCTGGAATGATATCGTCAATTAATTTCTGCTTTTTCATATCGATTGCCGTTAATTTTAAAGCTTCAGCTGCTTGCTCTTTATATTCCCAACTTCTCCATAAAATTGAGGAACAAGATTCTGGAGAAATTACAGAATACCATGTATTTTCTAACATGAATACTCTATCACCTACTCCAATACCTAAAGCTCCACCTGAAGCACCTTCTCCAATAATAATTGAAATAATAGGTGTTTTTAAACGAGCCATTTCAAAAATATTACGAGCAATTGCTTCACCTTGTCCACGTTCTTCGGCTTCTAAACCAGGATATGCACCTGGAGTATCGATTAAAGTTAATACAGGAATATTAAATTTTTCGGCCATTTTCATTAAACGCAGAGCTTTACGGTAACCTTCTGGATTAGCCATACCAAAATTACGTAACTGACGCATTTTAGTATTGATACCTTTTTGTTGTCCGATAATCATATATGATTGACCGTTGATTCTTCCTAAACCACCAACCATGGCTTTATCATCTTTAAAACTTCTGTCTCCAAATAATTCTAAGAAAGTTCCATCAGTCAAATTAGTAATATATTCTAAAGTATAAGGTCTGTTTGGGTGACGAGACATTTGTACTCTTTGCCAAGCAGTAAGATTTTTATATATATCTTTTTTAGTTTGTTCTAATTTTTCTTCAAGTTGTTGACAAGTTGC
The DNA here is from genome assembly GCA_946482495.1 of uncultured Flavobacteriia bacterium. Next base: position 10,530 of record CAMLRV010000049.1, on the reverse strand, counting down.
CGAAACATCAACATCAGATTCTTGCCCTAAAACAACGCATTTTTCTAATTGATCTTCAAGCTCTTTTATTGGCAATTCAAAATCTAAATATTCCATAAAAGTTATTTTTGTTTAATTCGTTTGTTATTACAAAGATACTATTTAAAAATTATTTGAATAATTTTTGAACCGTAATCTAGTCACTTTTTTTGTTATTTCTTATTAATCCATTCAAAATCACCGTTATAAGAATGATTGCAGCTCCAATGTAAAAGGAAAAACTCATTTGTTCACTTTTTTCAAAAATCATAACTGCTAAAGCAATGCCGTAAACAGGTTCTAAATTAATGGTTAACATTACCGTATAGGGAGAAATAAATTTCATTACTTTCACAGATGCAATAAAAGCATATGCTGTACAAATAGAAGCCAAGATGAATAACCACTGTAAATCTTCTATTTTTAAAGCGAAAAACTTCGTAGTAAATTGTCCTGTAAATAATAGAAAGATACTTAAAAATAAAATCCCTCCGAACAATTCATAAAATGACACTAGAGTTGCATCAATTCTTTGGGCAAATTTCCCATTTATAATTGAAAAAGTTGCTGATAAAAATGCAGAGGTCAAAGCTAAAACTACACCTTGCATGGTACCTGACATATTTTCATTTAGACTTTTTTGTATGAAATTAGGTTCGGAAGATTCCACCACAAAATACAACCCAATTAACACCACAAGTCCAAATACAATTTCGTACCATACCATTTTTCGTTTATAAAAAATAGGTTCTAAAATGGAAGTAAAAAATGCGCCAGTTGACAAACAAGCCAAAGTGATGGATATATTAGAAACTTTTATCGCTTTAAAAAATGTAATCCAATGTAAAGCTATGATTAAACCTGAAACGAGTAAAGAAGCAATATCTCTTTTAGATAATTTAAAATTCGTTTTTTTATAGTAGATATATCCATAAATTAGCAAAACCGCAATGGTCATTCGCCACCAAACTAACGGAATAGCATCTAAAGAAATTTTCTTACCTAAAATGGCTGTAAATCCCCAAATGAAAACAATTAAATGAAGATGTAAGTTATGTTTTAATTTAACGTCTTGCATTTCGAAGTAAGTAAAAAGCTAAAATTCCGAAAACAAAGTTGGGAAACCAAACCGCAACAAATGGAGGAATACTTGATTTTTCTGCCAAGGTTCCAAAGATTTTATCGAAAAATACGAAAGAAAAAGCTACTAAAATTCCAATTGCTAAGTTCACTCCCATTCCACCACGACGCTTCATAGCCGAAACCGCTACGGCAATAATAGTTAAAATAAACGCTGAAGCTGGAATACTGAATTTCTTATATAAAACCACCAAATACACATCTAAATTAGCACTACCTTTGGCTCTTTCTTTATCTATAAATTTAACAAGATCGAAGATATTCATCGTTTCCGCCACATAAACGGTTGGCGTTAAATCATCTGGTTCGAAATCAAATTTTCTAGTTAATCTTGGTTGTTTTTCAATAATATCATCATTTTTCCCGACTGTCCTTTTCACATAATTAAACAAAGAATAATCTTTAGTGATTTCATTATATTTAATACGGTTAGCATATAACTTATATTCTAATTTATTGTCTTTGAATTTCTCATAAATAAAATCGAAACCAGTTTTAGACAATACATTATAGTTACTCACATACATATAATCGTTAGGTGTAACTTGACGAAAAATATCCGAAGTTTGTCTTGTTTCCACATTTTTTTTAAGATAGGTATACCTAAAATCCCAATATTTTTCGCTGGCATCTGGAAGGATAAAAAATCCCATTAATAACGTTACTAACGAAACTAAAGTTGCACCAATAAGATATGGTCTTAAAAATCGAGTAAAAGAAATTCCTGAACTTAAGATGGCAATAATTTCTGTATTATTGGCCAATTTTGAAGTAAACCAAATGATGGATAAAAACAGAAAAATGGGAAATAATAAATTGGCAAAATAGATTGTAAACCCGTAATAGTACACCATCACGTCTTTAATAGCTACTTTATTTTCAATCATACGATTGACTTTTTCAGATACGTCAATAATAATTCCAATAGGAATAAACATCAACAACATGGTTGTAAATGTGATTAAGTATCTTTTAAATATGTACCAATCTATTTTTTTCATTCTTTTTTAGAATTTTAGAACAATTTAAAATCTATAATCTAGTTGTTACTTTTTTAACCATTTTTTCTTTCCATTCTCTGAAAGTTCCTGCTAAAATTTGTTGTCTAGCTTCACGAACTAACCACATATAGAAACCTAAATTATGAATAGTTGCAATTTGTTTTCCTAAAAATTCATTAGCAATAAATAAATGTCTTAAATAAGCTTTTGAATAATCAGTATCTACATACGTGATTCCCATAGGGTCAACGGGAGAAAAATCATCTTCCCATTTTTTATTTTTGATATTGATAAAACCTTCTGATGTAAATATCATTCCATTACGTGCGTTACGAGTAGGCATTACACAATCGAACATATCAATACCTAACGCGATATTTTCCAAAATATTTGCAGGCGTTCCTACTCCCATTAAATAACGAGGTTTATCTTTTGGTAAAATGGCCGTAACCACCTCTGTCATTGCATACATTTCTTCAGCAGGTTCACCAACTGAAAGTCCACCAATAGCATTTCCAACTTGGTCTCTACTAGCAATAAATTCAGCCGATTGTTGACGTAAATCTTTATATGTACTTCCTTGAACAATTGGAAAAAACGCTTGAGAATAATCGTATTTAAAAGGTAATGTTTCTAAATGATTGATACATCTATCTAACCAACGGTGTGTCATATGCATTGAACGTTGTGCGTATCTATAATCACATGGATATGGCGTACATTCATCAAATGCCATAATGATATCGGCACCAATAGTACGTTGTGTTTCCATCACATTTTCTGGAGAAAAAAAGTGGTACGAACCATCTAAGTGCGATTTAAACTTCACACCTTCTTCTTTAATTTTTCTTCTTCCAGATAAAGAATACACTTGATATCCACCTGAATCAGTTAAAATATTTCTATCCCAATTCATAAATTTGTGTAAACCACCTGCTTTTTCAAGAATGTCCAATTTAGGTCTTAAATACAAATGATAGGTATTTCCTAAAATAATATCTGGATTAATTTCTTCTTTCAATTCACGTTGATGAACACCTTTTACAGATGCCACCGTTCCCACAGGCATAAAAATTGGTGTCTCAATAACACCATGATCAGTAGTAATAAGTCCTGCTCTAGCTTGGCTTTGAGCATCCGTTTTTAATAAATCAAACTTCATAAACACAATTTAATGGGCAAATATAATTTAAAAGATTAGAAGTTAGAAGTTAGAAGTTGCAAGTTTTTACAACTTTACAATAAAATTAACGCTTTACAGCATTTATATTGACATTTGTTTTGTAGAAATAAAAAATTGTATTATTTTTGCATCCACATTTGACCAACCTCTGGCGAAAGACGTGTATGTTGCTCAGGTTTAATGATTTATATTCATATTATGTCAAATTTAGTTGATTTCGTACAAAACGAATTCGTATCAAAAAAAGACTTCCCTAATTTCAACGCTGGAGATACTATTACAGTATTCTACGAAATTAAAGAGGGTGAAAAAACTAGAACACAGTTTTTCAAAGGTGTAGTTATTCAAAAAAGAGGTGCTGGTGTTACAGAAACTTTTACAATCCGTAAAATGTCTGGATCAGTTGGTGTAGAGCGTATCTTCCCAATCAACATGCCTGCATTACAAAAAATTGAAGTTAACCAAAGAGGTAAAGTACGTAGAGCTAGAATTTACTACTTTAGAGAACTTACTGGTAAAAAAGCAAAAATCAAAGAAAGAAGAGGTTAATCTTTTTATTTGTTATTATAAAAATCCCGATTTTGTCGGGATTTTTTTATTTCTCATTTTTCCTGCCTCAAAATTATCATTCTAGTATTTTTTCGACCTTATATTATCAAATCCTAAAATGTTCAGTATTTCACAATTCTAGCATCAAAATATCGTCTTTAATTTCTTATATTTGCTAACCTTAAAAAGAAATAACAAACTATATAATTATGTCTAAGTCAAAAATTATTTACACCATTACGGATGAAGCGCCAATGTTAGCCACACATTCGTTATTACCAATAATTAAAGCCTTTACAAAAAACGCAAATATCGATGTAGAAACTAGAGATATTTCGTTAGCTGGAAGAATTTTAGCCAACTTTCCTGAATTTTTAAAAGAAGATCAAAAAATCGGAGATGCCCTTTCAGAATTAGGTCAGTTAGCCAATACTCCAGAAGCCAACATAATTAAATTACCAAATATTTCTGCTTCAGTAATTCAATTAAAAGAAGCTATTGCAGAATTACAAGCACAAGGTTACAATATTCCAAACTTTCCAGAAGAACCACAAAATGATGCTGAAAAAGAAATTAAAGCAAAATATTCTAAAGTATTAGGTTCGGCTGTAAATCCAGTTTTACGTGAAGGAAATTCTGATCGTAGAGCTCCAAAAGCAGTAAAAAATTATGCCAAAGTAAATCCACATAAAATGGGAACTTGGGCTTCCGATAGTAAAACAGAAGTAGCTCATATGACTTCAGGTGATTTTTATGGTACTGAAAATTCAACAACTGTTGAAAATGCGGGTAAATTCAGAATTGTTTTTACAGACAATAATGGCTCAACAACAGTTTTAAAAGATTACGGAGCTTTAAAAGCTGGTGAAGTAATTGATAGTTCAGTGATGAACTTAAATGCGTTAAGACAATTCGTAGCTTCAACTATAGCAGATGCAAAAGCGAAAAACGTAATGCTTTCAGCTCACTTAAAAGCAACAATGATGAAAGTTTCTGATCCAATTATTTTTGGAGCTATCGTAGATACTTTCTTTTCTGATGTGTATACAAAATATGCAGACTTATTCAAATCGTTAGACATTAATGCCAATAACGGTTTACAAGATTTATACAACAAAATTGCAGGAATTCCTCAAGAAGCAGAAATTAAACAAGCTATTACTGATGCTTTAGCAAACGGACCAAGAGTAGCGATGGTTAATTCTGATAAAGGAATTACCAACTTCCACGTATCTTCTGATGTAATTGTTGATGCTTCTATGGCGGCTTTAGCTCGTAGCGGTGGAAAAATGTGGAATGCAGAAGGTAAAGAAGAAGACACAATAGCAATTATTCCAGATCGTTCATATGCAGGTTTCTATTCTGCTTGTATTGACGATATGAAAAAGAATGGTGCTTTAGATCCAAAAACAATGGGTTCAGTTCCAAATGTTGGATTAATGGCTCAAAAAGCGGAAGAATATGGTTCACATGATAAAACTTTCCAATTAAGTGCTAACGGAATTGTAAAAGTGGAAGATGAAAACGGAAACATTTTATTATCTCAAAATGTGGAAGCTGGTGATATTTTTAGAATGTGTCAGACAAAAGATGCTCCAATTCAAGATTGGGTAAAATTAGCGGTTAACAGAGCGAGATTATCTGATACTCCAGCTATTTTCTGGTTAGACAAAGACAGAGCTCACGATAGAGAAATAATCAAAAAAGTTGAGAAATACTTAAAAGATTACGACACTACTGGTTTAGACATTCGCATTATGGATGTAAAAGACGCCATGACAGAAACATTAAGAAGAATCCGTGAAGGAAAAGATACGATTTCAGTTTCTGGAAACGTTTTACGTGATTACTTAACGGACTTATTCCCAATTTTAGAATTAGGAACTTCTGCAAAAATGCTATCTATTGTTCCATTAATGAATGGTGGTGGATTATTCGAAACTGGTGCCGGTGGATCAGCTCCAAAACACGTGGAGCAATTTGTTGAAGAAGGTTATTTACGTTGGGATTCATTAGGTGAATTTTTAGCTTTACAAGCTTCTTTAGAACATTTAGCACAAACGCAAAATAATTCAAAAGCACAAGTATTAGCGGATACGTTAGACGAAGCTAATGCAAAATTCTTAGCAAATGACAAATCTCCAGCACGTAAAGTTGGTGAAATTGACAACAGAGGTTCACATTTCTATTTAGCTTTATATTGGGCTCAAGCGTTGGCAAATCAATCTAAAGATGCAGAATTGAAAGCCATCTTCACTCCTATTGCTGAAGAAATGACTTCAAACGAAGCGAAAATTGATTCAGAATTAATTGCTGCTCAAGGTAAAAAACAAGAAATTGGTGGCTATTATCATCCAAATGAAAGTTTAGCAGCTACGGCATTAAGACCAAGCGCGACATTAAACGCGATTATCAATAAATTATAATTTTCAATTATAACTTTCAAAAGCGATTCTCAAAAGGAATCGCTTTTTTATTAACCCAATCTTAACAGTAGTTTCGTAACAAAAGTTTGAACTTTGCGTCAAAAGAAACAAAACACTTCATGTTACGAAATAAAATATTGCAAGCCCTATTTTTTACACTACTTACAAGTTTCGTTTTTTCTCAAGAAAAATTCACGTTAAGTGGAATTGTAAAAGATCAAAAATCAAATGAAACCTTAATTGGTGTTACCATCACATTAGAAAGCAACAACTTCACTCGAACTTCCATCACAAATGAATATGGATTTTATTCTATTACTTTACCAAAAGGTGAATATACAATTCGTATTAACTCATTAAGTCATTCCAATTTTTCCGAAGTCGTAACTTTAGACACTAACCTTAAGAAAGATTTCAATTTAGTTGAAAAAACTAATGAAATTGAACAAGTTGTCGTTTCTGGAAATTCAAAAAAACTCAAAATCGATAAACCAGAAATGAGCGTAAATAAATTATCTATTGCTCAAATTAAAGCTATGCCTGCCATATTAGGAGAAGTGGATGTCATAAAATCCATCTTAACTTTACCAGGTGTAACCAATGCCGGTGAAGGACAATCAGGCTTTAACGTACGCGGTGGTGCAGCCGATCAAAACTTAATTTTATTAGATGAAGCAACCATTTATAATTCTTCACATTTATTTGGATTTTTTTCAGTTTTTAATGCCGATGCGATTAAAGACTTAAAACTATATAAAGGTGGAATTCCTGCTCGATTTGGAGGAAGAGTCGCGTCCGTTTTAGACATTTATCAAAAAGAAGGAAATAGTAAAAAATTCGGAATGACTGGCGGAATCGGATTAATTTCTAGCCGACTTCTAGCCGAAGGTCCAATTACAAAAGATAAAGGCTCCTTTCTAATTGCAGGAAGAAGCAGTTATGCGCACTTATTTTTAAAACTTGCCGACAATAACAATTCAGCTTATTTTTACGATTTAAACACCAAACTTAATTATAAACTTAACGAAAATAACAATCTGTTTTTATCTGGATATTTTGGAAGAGATGTTTTTAGCTTAAATAAACAATTTATAAATACGTATGGAAATTCTGTTTTAAACGTGCGTTGGAATCACTTATTTAATGACAAGTTATTTTCAAATACATCATTTATTTATAGTGATTACTACTACGGATTAACTTTAGATTTCATAGGTTTCAATTGGGAAAGTGGCATTAAAAATTATAATCTTAAATACGATTTCAAACATTATTTATCAGATAATTTCAAATTGTTTTATGGTGCGAATGCCATTTATTACGATTTTAATCCAGGAAAAATAGAACCAATCGATGCTGATTCTGGAATTAATGAAAAACAATTAGCCAAAAAACACGCTTTCGAAACAGCTTTTTATATTGATGCAGAGCAAAAAATATCCAATAAACTTTCTGTCAATTACGGATTAAGATACAGTATATTTTATCGTTTAGGAGAAGAAACAATTAATATTTACGTCAATAATCAAGCGGTGACATATGATGCTGATTTAGGAATTTATGAAAAAGCAACACCAATTGACACTAAACATTATGGAAAAAATGAAACCATTGCCAATTTTGATAATTGGGAACCCCGAGTTTCTGTAGCTTATACTATAAACGACAAGCAGTCGGTAAAAGCAAGTTATAACAGAATGAGTCAATATTTGCATTTAATTTCGAATACACAATCTCCTACTCCATTAGACGTTTGGGCACCAAGTGATAACTTTTTAAAACCACAAATTTTAGATCAATTTGCTGTCGGTTATTTTAAGAATATTAAAAATGGTGATTATACATTAGAAATCGAATCGTTTTACAAAACCGTAAAAAATCGATTAGATTATATAGATGGTGCCGATTTAATTGCCAATGAAGCTATTGAACAAGTTTTACTTCCAGGAAAAACTCGTGCCTACGGATTAGAAGTCATGGTAAAGAAAAACGTTGGAAAACTTTCAGGTTGGATTTCATACACACTTTCTCGTTCTGAACAAAAAACAGAAGGAAGAACACCAATGGAAACCGGAATAAATAATGGAGAATGGTACAAAACTGGTTGGGATAAAACACATAATCTTTACATAACTGGAAGCTATAAACTTAATGAAAAATGGAGTTTCGGAAGTATTTTTACCTACCAAACCGGACAACCAGCAACGTTTCCAACGGCGCAATACCAATACCAAGGTATAAATGTTCCCGTTTATGGCAATAGAAATGAAGATAATTTACCTGCTTATCATCGTATTGATATTTCAGCAACTTTAAATCCTAAAAAAAATAAAGGAAGAAAATGGCAAGGCGAATGGGTTTTTTCAATCTATAATTTATATGGTAGAAAAAATGCCGCATCAATTAACTTCCGACAAAATAAAGATAGTGGCTTAAACGAAGCGGTGAGACTTTCTATTTTCGGAATCGTACCTAGTATTACTTATAATTTTAAATTTTAAGAAGATGAAGACAATTATAAAATATTTCATTTTAGCAATCAGTTTTACTTTCATCAGTTGTGAAGATGTAGTGGATGTAGATTTAAATAATAGCGCACCAAAATTAGTTATTGACGCTTCTATTAAATGGGAAAAAGGAACTGTTGGAAATGAACAAACTATTCGTTTAACTACAACTGGTGACTATTTCAACAACACAGTTCCTGTTGCAAATGGCGCTATTGTAAGCGTTACCGATTCAAATAATACTGTTTTTAATTTTATTGAAGATGGTCTAACAGGAAATTACAAATGCACAAATTTCAATCCCGTTTTAAACGGAATCTATACGCTTTCAGTAATGTATAATGGACAAACATATACAGCAACAGATAAATTATATTCCGTTCCAACAATTACAACTATAGAACAAGGTTTAAACGGAATTACAGGCAATGAAATCGAGTTAAAATTCAATTTTCAGGATAATGGAGCCGAAGAAAATTTCTATATGGAAGAATACAAAGTACCGTTTAAACCTTTTCCTCTTTTAGGTGTTTTTAATGACGAATTTACCAATGGCAACGAAATGTTTTCCTTAATTATTGATGAAGATTTAGCAGCTGGTCAAAATATCAATTTTACTTTACACGGAATTTCGGAACGTTATCATAATTATATGAATATTTTAATTGGAATTTCTGGAGGATTAAGCAACGGACCATTTAGTACACCACCAGCAACAGTTAAAGGAAATATCATTAATCAAACCAATCCTTCAGATTATCCTTTGGGATATTTTAGATTATCAGAAGTAGATGTAAGAAATTATGTGGTGCAATAATAAAAATCGATAAAAAACAATAACTTTGAAGTCATCATAAAGTTGTTAAACAAGAAACTAAATGTCATCACATCACATAGTACGCGACGATCAAGAACCAGCATTAATAATTGCGAATGGTTTAGAATGCGATAATGAATTATTAGGGCAACTTTTAGAATGGTCGCCTTATGTTGTGGTTTTAGATTCTGCCATTGAACGTGTGTTGGAATTGGGCATAAAAGTGGATGTTTTGTTAGGCGATTTTGATAGAAATTTTAACACACAATATTATAAAGAAAACCATTATCCAATAGAAATTATTCACACGCCAGACCAAAACAAAACCGATTTAGAAAAAGCTTTTGACTACTTAATTGAAAAAGGTCATAAAGCTGTAAATGTGGTTTGGGCAACAGGTAAACGCGCCGATCATACCTTGAACAATTTATCCGTCTTAGCATCCTATAGAAATGACTTAAAAATTGTTTTGTTCGACGATTATTCAAAAGTGTATTTATTACCAAATTCATTCAAAAAATGGTATCCAAAAAACTCCATAATTTCATTAATTCCTTTGGGAAAAGTAGACGGAATTTCAACCGAAAATCTATTTTATCCATTCAATAATGAAAGTTTAGAATTAGGTTACAGAACAGGAAGTAGTAATCATGTTGCTAAAGATGGCATTGTAACTATTACCCACGAAAAAGGAAACTTGCTTTTGATTGAGAGTTTTGAGTAAATTCAATAATTAGATTAAATATAAACTATTACAAATGTGACATTTATCATAATTTTACTTCTATTTTATCGTTACATTTATATTAAAATTCAAATAAATGAAAAAGTTAATTACCCTATTACTTTTGGTATCTAGTTTTGGATTGGCTCAACAAACTGAAACTTT
>CAMLRV010000048.1 GCA_946482495.1 uncultured Flavobacteriia bacterium | reverse complement strand
GCTGATTTGTAATCAGCAGGTCGTGGGTTCGAGTCCCTCCACTGGCTCAAAAAAAGGTAATCGAAAGATTACCTTTTTTCTTCTTTTTTAAGAAAATTCATATTGTAAAAATACACTTTGCCGGTGTAGCTCAGCTGGCTAGAGCAGCTGATTTGTAATCAGCAGGTCGTGGGTTCGAGTCCCTCCACTGGCTCAAAAAAAAGGTAATCGAAAGATTACCTTTTTTTATTTCCATTAATTTGTAAATTCAACTTTTCTCCATTCTGAATTGTTAGAATTCATTTCTCTTTTCTGTTACTAATTGTTTAGTTTTTTTTTCGTATTTTTACTACACACATTAAATTTTTGTAAACAATTGAAAAAATATATTAAAATACTATGCGTGCATAGTATTTTTTTTTATATTTGCTAAAACCAATTGAATATGCAAGATAAAACAATCGACTATGTTTTAAGATATACTTGGCAATCTGTTGCTAGAATGTATAACGAAGAAGCTGCCAAGTATGGAGCAACAATGGCAACAGGTTTTGCTTTGTTGAGCATTGATAAAGATAAAGGTATTCCATCTACAGCTTTAGGGCCAAGAATGGGAATGGAAGCTACAAGTTTAACACGAACTCTAAAATCAATGGAAGAACGCGGATTAATCATTCGAAAAAAAAATCCAGCGGATGGAAGAGGCGTTTTGATATTTCTTACCGAAGAAGGAAAACAGAAAAGAGAATTGTCAAAACAAACAGTACTACAATTTAATGAAGTAATCAAATCAAAAATTACTCCAGAGCAGCTTCAAAGCTTTATGGAAGTTGCTGAAGTTATCAATGAGCAAATTTTAGAAAAAGAAATTTTTGATAAAACATCATTTTAAACAAATAAACACAATATATAATACATAAATGTATGAAACGTAACATTAAAAAAGTTGCTGTTATTGGTTCTGGTATTATGGGAAGCGGAATTGCTTGTCATTTTGCTAATATAGGAGTAGAAGTTCTACTTTTAGATATTGTTCCAAACGAATTAACAGAAACTGAATCAAAAAAAGGATTAACTTTAGAAAGTAAAGTGGTTCGAAACAGATTGGTGAATGATCATTTAACCAACGCACTTAAATCGAAACCATCACCAATTTATCATCAGAGTTTTGCTAGTAGAATTACAACAGGAAACACAACAGATGATATGGCAAAAATTGCCACTTGCGATTGGATTATTGAAGTAGTAGTAGAACGTTTAGATATTAAGAAAAGTGTTTTCGAGCAAATTGAAAAATTCCGAAAACCAGGAACTTTAATAACTTCAAATACATCTGGAATTCCAATCCACTTTATGAGTGAAGGTAGAAGTGAAGATTTTCAAAAACATTTCTGTGGAACGCACTTCTTCAATCCAGCACGTTACTTAAAATTATTCGAAATTATTCCAGGACCACAAACTTCTTCTGAAGTATTAGATTTCTTAAACGGTTATGGAGAAAAATTCTTAGGAAAAACTTCAGTTGTTGCTAAAGATACACCCGCTTTTATCGGAAACAGAATCGGAATCTTCGGAATTATGAGCTTGTTTCACCAAGTAAAAGAAATGGGATTAACTATTGAAGAAGTAGATAAATTAACCGGACCAGTAATTGGTCGTCCGAAATCGGCTACTTTCCGAACTGTCGATGTAGTTGGTTTAGATACTTTAGTTCACGTAGCTAATGGAATTTACGAAAATTGTAAATCTGATGAAGCTTTAGAATTATTCAAATTACCAGAATTCATCAATACAATGATGGAAAATAAATGGTTGGGAAGTAAATCGAACCAAGGTTTCTACAAAAAAGTTGACAAAGACATTCTGTCTTTAGATTTAGATACATTAGAATATCGTGCAGCTAAAAAAGCGTCTTTCGCAACGTTGGAATTAACAAAAAATATCGATAAACCAATTGATAGATTTAAAGTGTTAGTGTCAGGAAAAGATAAAGCAGGTGAGTTTTATCGTAAAAACTTCGCTGCGATGTTTGCCTATTGTTCAAACAGAATTCCAGAAATTACTGATGCCTTTTATAAAATTGACGATGCTATGAAAGCTGGTTTCGGTTGGGAAAATGGTCCATTCGAAATTTGGGATGCCATCGGTGTTCAAAAAGGAATCGAATTAATGCAAACAGAAGGGTATCAACCTGCAAGTTGGGTTAATGATATGTTAGCTTCTGGAAATACTTCTTTCTATTCTGTAAAAGATGGCGCAACGTATTTCTACAATAAAGATTCAAAACAAACGGATAAAATTCCAGGACAAGATGCTTTTATCATCTTAGACAATATTCGCGAAAGCAAAAAAGTTTGGAACAACAGCGAAAGTATTATTACCGATTTAGGTGATGGAATTTTAAATTTAGAATTTACATCTAAAATGAATTCTATCGGAGCTGGAGTACTTCAAGGAATCAATAAAGCTATTGATATGGCTGAAAAAGGTTACGAAGGTTTAGTTATCGGTAATCAAGGAACTAATTTCTCTGTTGGTGCGAATTTAGCAATGATTTTCATGTTAGCCGTTGAACAAGAATATGACGAATTAAACATGGCTATCAAAATGTTCCAAGACACCATGATGCGTTGTCGTTATTCTTCAATTCCAGTTATTGCAGCACCTCACGGAATGACATTAGGTGGTGGTTGCGAATTAACAATGCACGCTGATAGAGCTGTGGCTGCTGCGGAAACATATATCGGATTAGTAGAATTTGGAGTTGGAGTTATTCCTGGTGGTGGAGGTTCTAAAGAAATGGCGCTTCGTGCATCCGATTTATTTAGAAAAAATGATGTGGAATTAAACGTCTTACAAGAGTATTTCTTAACAGTTGGTATGGCTAAAGTGGCGACTTCTGCTTATGAAGCGTTCGATTTAGGTGTGCTTCAAAAAGGAAGAGATATTGTTGTGGTGAATAAAGATCGTCAAATCGCTACAGCGAAACAAGTTGCGCTACAAATGGCAAATCAAGGTTATACACAACCTGTTAGAAGAAATGATATTAAGGTTTTAGGAAAACAAGCCTTAGGAATGTTCTTAGTTGGAACAGACCAAATGGTAGCTGGACAATATATTTCAGAACATGATCAAAAAATTGCCAACAAACTAGCTTACGTTATGGCGGGTGGCGATTTATCTGAACCAACTTTAGTTTCTGAACAATATTTATTGGATTTAGAACGTGAAGCTTTCTTATCACTTTGTGCGGAAAGAAAAACATTAGAACGTGTTCAGTTTATGTTAACTAAAGGGAAACCTTTAAGAAATTAATTCAAAAAAATAATTATGAAAACAGCATATATAGTATCCGCTTACAGAACTGCAGTTGGAAAAGCGCCAAAAGGATTGTTTCGTTTTAAACGTCCTGATGAATTAGCTGCAGAAACTATCGAGCATATGATGGCGCAATTGCCAAATTTAGATAAAACTCGTATTGATGATGTTATGGTTGGAAACGCCATGCCAGAAGCAGAACAAGGTTTAAATGTGGGACGTTTAATTTCTTTAATGGGATTAAAAGTGACAGACGTTCCGGGTGTGACTATCAACAGATATTGCGCTTCTGGATTAGAAACTATCGGAATGGCAACTGCAAAAATTCAATCAGGAATGGCACATTGTATCATTGCTGGCGGAGCAGAAAGTATGAGTTATATTCCAATGGGTGGTTACAAACCCACTCCAGATTATAAAGTGGCTGCAGCTGGACACGAAGATTATTATTGGGGAATGGGTTTAACGGCGGAAGCTGTGGCGAAACAATTCAACATTTCAAGAGAAGATCAAGATAAATTTGCTTACGAATCGCACATGAAAGCGTTGAAAGCACAAGCTGAAGGAAAATTCGATAGTCAAATTGTACCCATAAATATTGAACAAACGTTCGTAAATGAAAACGGTAAAAAAGAAACAAAATCTTATGTGGTTTCTAAAGATGAAGGACCTAGAGCTGGAACTTCAGTGGAAGCATTGGCTGGATTAAAACCAGTTTTTGCTGCTGATGGTTCGGTTACTGCTGGGAATTCTTCTCAAATGAGTGATGGTGCGGCGTTCGTTTTAGTAATGAGTGAAGAAATGGTGAAAGAATTAAACTTAGAACCAATTGCTCGTTTGGTAAACTTCGCTTCTGCAGGTGTAGAACCAAGAATTATGGGAATTGGACCAGTAAAAGCAATTCCAAAGGCCTTATCTCAAGCTGGATTAACATTAAAAGATATCGATTTAATTGAATTGAATGAAGCATTTGCTTCTCAAGCTCTAGCCGTAACGCGTGAATTAGGCTTGAATCCAGATATTATCAATGTAAACGGTGGTGCGATTGCTTTAGGTCATCCACTTGGTTGTACAGGTGCAAAATTATCGGTTCAATTATTTGAAGAAATGAAATTAAGAAAATCGAAATACGGAATTGTTTCTATGTGTGTCGGAACGGGACAAGGAACTGCCGGAATTTTCGAATTGATGTAGGCCCCCTATCCCCCAAAGGGGGAAGTTTGGGCACAAAAAATATAAAAATAATAAATAATATTAAACCCTACTTACCCCTAGTAGGTTTCCCCCTTCGGGGGTTAGGGGGCTAATATGGAAGATATCACTAGAGGAGGACAATTCCTTGTAAAAGAAACGAAATGTGAAAGTGTTTTTACACCAGAAGATTTTAATGAAGAGCAAATTATGATGCGCGATTCTGTTAAAGAATTCGTTGACAAAGAACTTTGGGCTCATAAAGATAAATTCGAGAATAAAGATTATGCTTACACAGAACAATGTATGCGTAATGCAGGTGCATTAGGATTTTTAGGAGTAGCAGTTCCTGAAGCATATGGCGGGTTAGGAATGGGATTTGTAAACACAGCTTTAGTTTGTGATTATATTTCTGGTGCAACTGGATCTTTTTCAACAGCTTTTGGAGCACATACCGGAATTGGAACTATGCCAATTACTTTATACGGAACAGAAGAACAAAAGCAAAAATATGTGCCAAAATTAGCTTCTGGTGAGTGGTTTGGTTCATATTGTTTAACGGAGCCAGATGCTGGTTCGGATGCGAATTCTGGAAAAACAAAAGCAGTTTTGTCAGCTGACGGAACACATTATTTAATTTCTGGACAAAAAATGTGGATTTCAAACGCAGGTTTTTGTAACGTAATGATTGTGTTTGCTCGTATTGAAGATGATAAAAATATTACAGGTTTTATTGTAGAATATGATAGAGAAAATTTAAACGGAATCACTTTAGGTGAAGAGGAACATAAGTTAGGAATTCGTGCAAGTTCAACACGTCAGGTTTTCTTCAGTGAGACAAAAGTTCCTGTTGAAAATATGTTAGCGGGTCGTGGCGAAGGTTTCAAAATTGCGATGAATGCTTTAAATGTAGGACGTATTAAATTAGCGGCTGCTTGTTTAGAAGCACAAAGAAGAACCATTTCTGGAGCGGTAAAATATGCCAACGAAAGAAAACAGTTCAATACACCAATTTCTAGTTTCGGTGCGATTCAGTCGAAATTAGCGGAAATGGCTACGAATTGTTATGTGGATGAAAGTGCAACGTATAGAGCAGCTGGAGATATTCAAAATAGAATTGAAGCTCGTGAAGCAGAAGGAAATTCGCATCAAGAAGCAGAATTAAAAGGAGTAGAAGAATACGCAATCGAATGTTCTATCTTAAAAGTGGCGGTTTCTGAGGATGTGCAACATTGTACAGACGAAGGAATTCAAATTTTTGGTGGAATGGGATTCTCTGAAGATACACCAATGGAATCGGCTTGGAGAGATGCACGTATTTCTCGTATTTATGAAGGTACGAACGAAATCAATCGTATGCTTTCTGTGGGAATGTTGGTTAAAAAAGCAATGAAAGGTCACGTTGATTTATTAGGTCCAGCTATGGCTGTTGCCGAAGAATTAATGGGAATTCCATCTTTTGATGTGCCAGATTACACAGAATTATTAGCGGAAGAAAAAGAAATGATTGGCAAACTGAAAAAAGCATTTTTAATGGTGGCTGGTGCAGCAGTTCAGAAATTCGGACCAGAATTAGAATCGCACCAACAATTATTAATGGCGGCTTCAGATATGTTAATTGAAATTTATATGGCGGAAAGTGCTGTTTTAAGAACAGAAAAAATGGCTAAGAAATTAGGCGCTGATAAAGTTGCTGAACAATTAGCTATGACGCAATTATATTTATACAACGCAGTTGATGTGGTAACTCAAAAAGGAAAAGAAGGAATTGTTTCTTTTGCTGAAGGTGACGAACAACGCATGATGTTAATGGGATTACGTCGTTATACAAAATATGTAAATATGCCAAACGTTGTGAAATTACGTGAGCAAATTGCGGCAAAAGTAATCGCTGATAATCATTACAGCTTTTAATAATTAGTTTAATTTGTTTGTATAAAAAAGTCCTGAGGAATCAGGACTTTTTTTATTTTTTCCAATTTATCACCCTAAAATCGGAGATTCAAGAAGTTAAAGGATTTAACACAAACTTTGAAAGTAAATTTTTCCAGCTTCAAGCTTCCAACTTCTTACTAAGTATTCACTTCCAAATCTTTAATATAATCTTCATGCTCATAGAAAAATCTTTCAAAAGCATCCATGCTGTCATAAAAGAAAGTGAAAATTGTTTCCCAATCGGTTTTTCGGTTTAAACTCACGTCCGTTAATTCTACCCAAATTCTGCTGATCACTTTTCCAGTTTCTAAATAAAAATCTCTTTCAAAAATAGCATCTGGTAAAAATTCTTCTAATAAAATATCTTTAAGTGATTCCACTTTTTCATAGTAAATGGTTCTTTTATTTTCATCTTTTGGTTCGATATCAAGCATTACATAGGCTTTCTTGTTATCTACATTAAATTTGAAGGTAACATCTTTAATTTTTGTGTTGTACAACAACCATTTTCTTGGATATTCGTTTCCAAATGTTGACCAAAATTCTTTTTTAATTAATTGTGCGTCGGCTTTACTATACATTTTTGTGAATATTTTTTGTAACTTTATAAATTAGAAAATTGAATAATGAAATCGCCATAAACTAAGAGTTTGTTTTAAAAACAAACTTCTATTAAAAAAAGCGATACATTTATTACCAAAATGAAGTAAAATTTAAATAAATGAATTTTAATCACTTTATAAACAATATTGCAAATTTAAAGAAAGAAAAGTTGCAATCCACAGATGCACACATAAAAATGGCACCTTTGGAGCGAATTACTTATCTTAAGGATAAATCTTATACTGAAAAAAAACCAAGAAATGCTGCAGTTTTAATGTTAGTTTATCCGAAAAATGATTTAGCACATTTGGCTTTAATAGTGAGAAATACGTATCCTGGGGTGCATTCTTCCCAAATTAGTTTTCCAGGCGGAAAAGAAGAAATAGAAGATGTCAATTTAGAATATACGGCATTACGTGAAACGGAAGAAGAAGTTGGAGTGGAAATGAATAAAGTTGAAGTAATACGACAATGTAGTGAAATTTATATTCCGCCAAGTAATTTTTTAGTCACACCTTATTTAGGTTTCTCCACGGAAAATTTGCAATTCACACCCAATCCTGATGAGGTAAAAAGAGTGTTGGAATTGCCTATTCATCAGTTACTTAATGACGAAATTATTGTTCAAACGAAAATGACTACTTCTTACGCTACAAATATTGATGTGCCAGCATTTCAAGTGGAAAAATATGTGGTTTGGGGTGCTACTGCTATGATGCTCAGTGAGTTGAAAGAGTTGTTTAAAAACGCAGTTAAATCGTATTAATTTGCTAAATTTGCAACCCCTTTTTTAAACGTTAAACTTATGGGATTATTTAAAAGAAATCCATTCGGACATATATTATTCATCAAAAAATGGTTGATTCGCATTTTTGGTGCTTTAACGCATAGTAGATATAGAAGTTTTAATAATTTGCAGATTGACGGTTCAGAAATTATTAGAAGTTTACCAGACAAAAATGTCCTTTTTATATCTAATCATCAAACGTATTTTGCAGATGTAACCGCTATGTTTCACGTTTTCAATGCCGCTTTAAAAGGTAGAGAAGATAATATTAAAAACGTATTTTATTTGTGGCAACCGAAACTGAATATGTATTATGTTGCAGCTAAAGAGACCATGCAAGAAGGTTTATTACCAAGAATTTTAGCCTACATAGGTGCAATTACTGTGGAAAGAACTTGGCGTGCTGAAGGTAAAGATGTTAAAAGAGATGTCAATCCAAATGATACTGAGAATATTAAAATTGCTTTAGAAGATGGTTGGGTAATTACTTTTCCGCAAGGAACTACTCGTTCATTTAAACCAGTTCGTAAAGGAACCGCTCATATTATCAAACAACACAAACCAATTGTAGTTCCGGTTGTGATTGATGGATTCAGAAGGTCATTCGATAGAAAAGGATTATTCGTAAAGAAAAAAGGAATTTTACAATCGATGGAAATTAAACCACCATTGGAAATTGATTACGAAAATGATTCAGTGGAGAAAATTGTTGAGCAAATAGAATATGCCATCGAGCAACACCAATCTTTTTTAAAAGTAATTCCTCAAGAAATTTTAGAAGAATCTGCCAAACTAGACAGAGAACGTCAATGGAAATATTAATATTAAAAAAAAGCCCTGATTTTTTTATCAGGGCTTTTTTTTAATATTCTATCTTTTGTAATTCATTATAATTACGTTTCAATCTTCGAATTAAGAAACCATAAATTAATCGGTAGAACAACCAAATTATAAATATAAATACTAATATGAATACACAGTAAAAAGCAAATACGATAAAGTAACCTTTATTAGTGTCTGTTCCAAATCTGTTGATGATTTCTTGGATTTTAGGTTCATATATGGTTTGTGCTACAAAAACTACTATCAATAAAAATCCAATCATTAATAAATTGTAAGTTACATATTGTTTCACCGTTTTTCTAGAATCAATTATATTTTTCAATAGATGGTTCACGGAATCTGTGGCATTGATTTTTTTGTAATTTTTGTAAAATCTATAAATAAAATAAACAATTACGGTATAGTTTATTATGGATACAATAAGCATAAAAGTTTTTAAATGATACTTGTCTAGCATTTTCCAATATGTGTCGTTATTGGTTAAAAAGCCTAAACCTGTCCATAAAACAATTTCTAGAATACTAATAATAAATATCCATTTTACAATAGAAGATGAACTTTTGTGCAACATGCCATAAATTTCATTTTCAGAAACTTGCTTAAATTGCGCATCGTTTTTCTTCCAGTCTTTTTTTAATAATTCTAATTCATCCATAGGTTACGGATTTAATATTTTTTTAAGTTTCCCTTTAATTCTATTCATTTTCACTCTGGCATTCACTTCACTAATTCCCAGTGTATCTGAAATCTCAGTGTAATCTTTATCTTCCAAGTATAAAAAAATCAAAGCTTTGTCAATATCATTCAACTCGGCAATGGCTTTATACATTAATTTTAATTGTTCTTCTTCTTCAAAATTGTATTCGTCTGTTTTGATTCTATGAAATTCGGTATCAAAAGGAGTCGTTTCAATACTTCTTTTTTTCTTTCGATATAAAGTAATAGCGGTATTCAACCCAACACGATAGGCCCAAGTTGTAAATTTAGATTCTCCTCTAAATTTTGGATAAGCTTTCCATAATTGAATGGTGATTTCTTGGAACAAATCGTTATGAGAGTCTTGGTCAGAAGTATATAGCCTACAAATTTTGTGGACAATATTCTGATTTGCCTTTAATTGTTTAACGAAACTTTCCTCCGATTCAGATTTCATATTCGATAAGTAGTTAAGTTTTGACATTTGTTACAAAGATGTTTAAAAAAAGTAAAAAGAGCCAAGTAAAAAGTAAAAAGAGTCTATAACTCTGTAGAGCCTAAAGATTTCTTAAATTTCTCTAATTGGTGTTTCAAAAAACTAAAATATAGCTTAAATTTGTAAATAAACACATCAAAAATGAACATACCAGATTCTGAATTAAAAAGAATTGTAATTATAGGTGGAGGTTTTGCAGGAATATCATTAGCGAAGAAATTGCGAAATAAAAATTTCCAAGTGGTAATGTTAGACAAACACAACTATCACACATTTCAACCTTTATTATATCAAGTAGCAACTGGTGGTTTGGAGCCAGATTCTATCGCTTATCCTATCCGTAAAGTCATAAAAGAGTATAAAGATTTCTATTTTCGTTTGGCGGATGTAAAAGAAATTGATGGGGTAAATAATAAAATCATAGCAGATATTGGTGAGTTACATTATGATTATCTAGTTGTAGCCACCGGAACCAAAACAAATTATTTCGGGAATAAAGAAATTGAGCGAAATAGTATGTCGATGAAAACAATTCCACAATCTTTAAATATTAGAAGTTTAATTTTAGAAAGTTTCGAAGCAGCACTTTTAACTGATGATGAAGCAGAACGAGAAAGTTTAATGAACTTCGTTTTAGTTGGCGGTGGTCCAACTGGTGTGGAATTAGCTGGTGCTTTAGCAGAAATGAAAAAAGCCGTATTGCCAAAAGATTATCCCGATTTAGATATCAAAAAAATGCAAATTCACTTGGTACAAAGTAGTGATCGAATTTTGGATAGTATGACTGAAAAATCGTCTATTGCCTCAGAAAAATTTTTAAAAAAATTAGGAGTAAATGTGCATTTAGATGTTCGAGTGACTGGTTATGATGGTTTTGTAGTATCAACTAATACCGATTTAGAATTACATTCTTCAACCGTGATTTGGACAGCCGGAGTTGCTGGAAAATTAGTTAGCGGTTTAAATAAAGATGCTATATTTGAACGTATTGATAGAATCAAAGTTGACACATATAATAAAGTAAAAGGCTACGATAATATTTTTGCTGTGGGCGATATTTGTATCATGGAAACTGAAAAGTATCCAAAAGGTCACCCACAAATGGCACAACCCGCCATTCAGCAAGGAAGTTTATTAGCAGAAAATTTGGTAAACTTGCAAAATAATAAACCATTAAAAGCGTTTGAATATAATGATAAAGGCTCAATGGCAACAATCGGAAGAAACAAAGCTGTGGTAGATTTACCAAAATTGCATTTTCATGGTGTATTCGCTTGGTTTGTTTGGATGTTTATCCACCTAATTTCCTTAATCGGATTTAAAAATAAAGCAGTAGTTTTCTTAAATTGGGTATATAATTATGTTCGTTTCGATAGAGAAGCACGTTTAATTATTAGACCTTACAAGAAAAAAATGCAACAATCGTTTACATCTGATGAGGTTTAGAGCTGAAAGAGACAAGTAAAAAGTAAAAATAAATCTTAGCGAACTTTGCGATGTCATCCTGAGCTTGACGAAGGGCTTTGCGAGCTTTGCGGTTAAATAAAAATTATGATTACAGAAGAACAATTTCAAAACGAATTAAATTTAATAATTTCCAATGCTATTAGAGAAGATGTGGGCGATGGTGATCATAGTTCCTTAGCTTGTATTCCAGCTTCAGCGCAAGGAAGTGCCAAACTTTTAGTGAAAGATACTGGAATTATTGCTGGAGTAGAATTTGCGAAAATGGTGTTTAATTATGTGGATGCCAACATGAAAGTGGAAACTTTTATTGAAGATGGTGCTGATGTAAAATATGGTGATGTAGTTTTTCATGTACACGGAAGTTCACAATCGATATTAAAAGCAGAACGTTTGGTTTTAAACAGTATGCAACGTATGAGTGCAATTGCAACTAAAACGAAAAGTTATGTCCGATTAATTGAAGGAACTGGTGCAAAAATTTTAGACACACGTAAAACGACTCCAAATTTCAGAGCTTGTGAAAAATGGGCTGTTAAAATTGGTGGTGGTGAAAATCAC
>CAMLRV010000047.1 GCA_946482495.1 uncultured Flavobacteriia bacterium | reverse complement strand
TGAAAAAATATTAGAAGCTCTCTTTCCTCTTCCAGCTGATAATCGTATGGTTGTATTTTCGAATGGATTATATTTCACATGTGCTCTCGGTGTAAAAAACAAACCTAATCGGTTATGATTATCCGCTCTTGCACCCAAAACAAAACTAAAATTATTCATATTGTCATACGAATATTCAAAAAACGAACCAATTGAGTTGTCAATTCTATCATACTCTGCACTAAAATTAGCTTGCAAATGTTCTTCAAACTTATCGTAATTAAAGTTAATTCCCGTAATAAATTTATGCTTTGTATTAGCAATAATCGAATTAAAAATAAGATTAGAGAAATAACTTTTATGATGCATATGGTGGATTTTGTCTCCAAATTCAGAATGCATTTTATTGTATTGAAATGCTTGTTGGAATCCAATGCTTTGAAAAGGCATATCAGGATATACATAGCCTAATTTATGAGAAAGTTCAACTTTATCGGTATCGACTTGACTCGTCCATAAATTTGGATTCATTACTTGTGAATGAGAATTATCGTCAATCGTTCCGCCCGTTTTTTCATCTTTAAAATATTTAATGTTTAAAAACGAAACGATACCCTTTTCGGCATTATTATATTGCCAACGATTTAAAATATTGACTTGTTTTCCCAACGGATTATCTAAAAACCCATCATGATTCATGTCGTTTTTCACATTTCTTGTATTTCCGTGCAACAACACCAATGAGCTTAATTTATCAGAATACTTATTAGCAAAATGTGTATTCAATTCATATCTTCCATCATTTGAACCATATACATTTGCAAAAAATGGTTCTTCTTTTTGTGGTTTTAATAATTCATAATTAATTTGACCTGAAATACTTTCGTAACCATTAGTTACACTTCCGGCACCTTTTGTAATTTGAATACTTTCTGCCCAAGTTCCAGGAATAAAATTCAAACCCGTTGATTGTAAAGCACCACGGATAGCAGGAATATTTTCCTCACTCATTAAAATATACGGACTTGTTAATCCTAACATTTTAATTTGTTTATTCCCCGTAACCGCATCCGAAAAGTTCACATCAATTGACGGATTGGTTTCAAAACTTTCAGACAAATTACAACATGCTGCTTTTTGCAATTCGCCTTGTGATAAATTTTGTGTATTGGTAACTGCTTTTTGTTTTCTGCCTAAAGTCTTTTGATTTTTTTCAATTTTTACGATTTCAATATTACTTTCAACCATATTTTTTTCTAATTGAATCGTAAAATCATCTTTACACCTTTGTTGAATTTCTAATTTTTGGAATCCTTCTTTTTCTAAAACAAGTAATACGGTATTGTTTCCTTGAATTAAACTAAATGTTCCGCTTGCATCAGAAAAAAATGTGGAATTTAATTCCGGAATAGTAATTTTCACATTAGCGATTGGATTGTTTTCCTTATCGGTAATTTTTCCTAACACGCTACTTTGTGCAAATGAGAAGATTGGCAATAAAACCAATAATATTATTCTGTACATAATTCTTTTAATAAAGTTAATAATTTATTATGCCTAACCAAAAGCTAAGCAAACTATAAAACAGTATTAATTATGCGTAATAAATAAGTTGAGAATAGAGTTTGTAAAATGGTGGAGCATTAGAATCACAATAGTAATCTAATATTTTTTTGTTTGTAGATAAAACGTCAACTTCATTAAAGAAAATTGGCATTTCATTAGTAAAAGTAACCGCTAGAACATTAAATTGAAAATTTTTTAAAATTGAATAATCAATTTTTTTATCCACCTTAATTTCCTCGTTGGAACAACAACTTTTGTCATCATCTTTATCATCTGCTGCACAACAAGAATCTTCATCTGCTGCATTAATTACTTTATTTTCTTGATAAACCAAAGATATAGAAGCAATTTGGTCGTGGCAATAATGCAACACCAAACTCGCACTACTATTTACTAATAAAATAAATAATGCTAAGAAAATACTTATATGTCTTTTGAAATTCATAAGTGCAAATTTATATTATTTTTTTACAACTTATTTATTATTAACACTTTTTTGATAAAAAAACGCGGGTACAAATAAAATTAAAAACAAAGGCTGGATCAAAAATCTTCGAATATAAAAAAGGAATAAATAATCTGGATTGGAAGAAGAATTTAAAATCAAGAACAAAATTGTAATTAACACAATAAAGAAACCAATCAATAATAAACTGGTCAATTTTACAATTGACATTTCCTTAAATAGCAGATAAATAATCAAAACGGTAATGGCACTATTAATTAAATATCTGAAAAACAAACCGAAAAACAATTTCAAACCATCATATTCTGGTAATGGTTTGGTTTGAATTTCAGAATGAAAAAATTCTAAAAACGGATCATAAAATAATTTACTTTCAAATGCTCTTACCAATATTAATGCAATGATTAATATTCCAATTGCAAGTAAATTTTTCTTGTTATTGATTACGTTTTGCATAGGCTGAAAATTTAATTACCCAAACAATCCACAAAATGAACACGATTCCGTAAATGATAACTGGAAAAATAATATTATGTAAAAACTCTTCATATTCTGGATAATTATACAATCCTATAGTTAAAAAAGCAATTCTAAAAATGTTTAATAGAAAGATTAAGCCAGATCCAAATACTATGTATAAAAATGTTTTTTTAAATCTTGCTGAAAAAGCAAACACAAACGAAGCAAATAGTATAATGACACTAATCGCATTACAGCCTTCAATAATTCTCGCTAAATATTTATTATAATAAATTACTTTATAAGAAGCTTCTAATTCATGTTTTCTAATTTCGCAATCTTTGCCAAAAAACTCTAACGTTTTTTTCGTTTGATTCGCCACAAACTCAGTAATTCCGTCTACTTCATTATTTGTTGCATTAAATTGATTCAAATAGAATTTATAAATTAATGTAAAAATTAAATAGAACAAAACAAACTTTAACAAGAATAGGAAAAAAGGTTTGTGTTGATTTATAGTGTTTTTCATATGGCAGTGTTTATTGTTTCCTTTATGTCCTATGTAATTCGCATATCAAAAACAATGTTTTCAAACAAATCTAGAATAATACTCATTTCAAAATGAGTGATTTTTAACAAAAATATAATTTTTACTGTGGCAATAATACATAAATTTGTAAAAATTTAAAAAAATGCAATTCGAAAATTTAAAACCTCAAGTCGTAACTATTGTAAATAGTGAAGCAACTAGAGATGAAAAACTTAAAAACATTTGTCAATTATTACATGACAATATCTCTTATTATAATTGGGTTGGTTTTTATTTTGCCAATCATGAAGCTAAAACATTACATCTTGGACCATACGTGGGCGCGGAAACTGACCATACAGTTATTCCTTTTGGAAAAGGCATTTGCGGACAAGTAGCAGAAAGCAATGCTAACTTTGTAGTGCCAGATGTTTCAGCTCAAGACAATTATATTGCTTGTAGTTTTACTGTAAAATCAGAAATTGTAGTACCATTGTTTGTAAACGGCATAAACATAGGTCAAATTGACATCGATAGTCACGTTATTGATCCATTTAATGAAAAAGATGAGCGCTTCTTAGAATTTGTTAATGAACAAGTTGCAATACTTTTTTAGAATTGTTTTGGTAAACCGAAAAAATATCTCTACTTTTGCACCCGTATTGAGATAAACTCAATCTACATAATAATCATTTAAATAATATTAGCATGTATTTGACTAAAGAAACAAAAGCAGAAATCTTCGCTAAACACGGAGGAAAAGCAGAGAACACAGGTTCAGCAGAAGGACAAATTGCGTTATTCACATTCAGAATTTCTCACTTAACTGAGCACTTGAAAAAAAATCGTCACGATTATAACACTGAAAGATCATTAGTTCTTTTAGTAGGTAAAAGAAGAAGTCTTTTAGATTACTTAAAGAAGAAAGATATCTTAAGATACCGTGAAATCATTAAAGAATTAGGAATTAGAAAATAATACTAAAGGGGCTTTGCGCCCCTTTTTGTTTACAAAAAAAGCAAGAAAAGTTTGGTTTTTCATTGGGTTAGAAACGACTACAACACTACACAACAACAACACAACTAACCCTTTGTATAACCTTTGAGAATTAAACTTATGATTCCACAATTATTCGTAGAGAAGATCGATTTAGGTGATGGCAGAAGCATCACAATCGAGACAGGTCGTTTAGCTAAACAAGCTGACGGATCTGTAGTAGTTAGAATGGGTGACACGATGATACTTGCCACAGCAGTAGCCGCTCGTAACATCAACCCAAGTGTAGATTTTTTACCTTTAACAGTAGATTATCGTGAAAAATTTGCAGCCGCTGGTCGTTTTCCAGGAGGTTTCTTCAAGAGAGAAGCTCGTCCTAGCGACAGCGAGGTATTAACAATGAGATTAGTTGACCGTGTATTACGTCCACTTTTCCCAGATGACTACCACGCAGAAGTACAAGTTATGATTCAGTTAATGTCTCACGACGAAGAAGTTATGCCAGACGCATTAGCTGGTTTAGCCGCTTCAGCAGCATTAGCCGTATCTGACATTCCTTTTTATAACTTAATTTCTGAAGTACGTGTAGCGCGTATTGATGGAAAATTAGTAATCAACCCAAGCAGAGAAGAATTAGAAAAATCAGACATCGACATGATGATTGGAGCTTCTAAAGATTCAGTTTGCATGGTGGAAGGAGAAATGAAAGAAATTTCAGAAGCAGAAATGGTAGAAGCTATCAAATTTGCTCACGAAGCTATTAAAATCCAAATTGACGCTCAAGAAAAATTAAGAGCTGCAATTGGTTCACCTGCTTATAGAGAATATGAAGGTGAAAAAGAAGATGAAGCAATTTACGCAAAAGTAAAAGCTGCAGCTTATGATAAAATTTACGCTATTGCACAAGAAGCTTCAGCTAAAAGTGAAAGAGGTGAAAAATTCGCAGCTGTTAAAGAAGAAGTAAAAGCTTTATTTACTGAAGAAGAATTAGAAGAAAACGGTGATTTAGTTGGAAAGTATTTCTACAAAACAAATAAAGAAGCAGTTAGAAATGTAGTTTTAGAAAAAGGTATCCGTCTAGACGGAAGAAAAACTACTGATATCCGTCCGATTTGGTGTGAAACAGATTACTTACCAAGAGTTCATGGTTCATCTGTATTTACACGTGGAGAAACTCAAGCTTTAGCAACCGTAACTTTAGGAACATCTAGAGAAGCGAACCAAATAGACTCACCATCTGAACAAGGTGAAGAAAAATTCTATTTACATTATAACTTCCCTCCTTTCTCAACTGGAGAAGCAAAACCTTTAAGAGGAACTTCAAGAAGAGAAGTTGGACATGGAAACTTAGCGCAAAGAGCATTAAAAAACATGATTCCTGCTGATTGTCCGTATACAATTCGTGTAGTTTCTGAAGTATTAGAATCTAATGGTTCTTCTTCTATGGCTACAGTTTGTGCAGGTACAATGGCCTTAATGGATGCTGGAGTTCAAATGACAAAACCAGTTTCTGGTATTGCAATGGGATTAATTACTGACGGTGAGAAATTTGCTGTATTATCTGATATCTTAGGTGATGAAGATCACTTAGGAGATATGGATTTCAAAGTAACTGGTACAGCAGAAGGAATTACAGCTTGTCAAATGGACATCAAAATTGATGGTTTACGTTACGACATTATGGAACAAGCATTAGCTCAAGCCCGTGATGGACGTTTACATATTTTAGGAAAATTAACTGAAACAATTGCTGCTCCAAGAGCAGAAGTTAAGAAACATGCTCCTAAAATCATCACTAGAACTATTCCTGGAAACTTCATTGGAGCTTTAATTGGACCTGGTGGAAAAGTAATTCAAGAATTACAAAAAGCTACTGGAACAACTATTGTAATCAACGAAGTTGACGAACAAGGTGTAGTTGAAATTTTAGGTACAGATCCAGATGGAATTGCAACTGTATTAGCTAAAATTGATTCAATTGTTTTCAAACCAGTAATGGGAGAAGCTTACGAAGTGAAAGTAATTAAAATGTTAGACTTTGGTGCTGTTGTAGAATATACTGCTGCTCCAGGAAACGAAGTTTTATTACACGTATCAGAATTAGCTTGGGAAAGAACTGAAAACGTTACCGATGTAGTAAATATGGGTGATGTATTTATGGTGAAATACTTAGGTGTAGATCCTAAAACTAAAAAAGAAAAAGTATCTAAAAAGGCGCTTGTTCCAAGACCTCCAAGAGAAGAGAAAAAAGACAACGCTCCAAAAGCGTAATCTTTTAAAAATCATAATCTTAAGAATCCCGATAATGTTAAAGTTATCGGGATTTTTTGCGCTGTAAGAATTTTTGTATAATTTCACTAAAATTTTACAAAATGTCAACAAAACAACTCCTACTACTACTCCATTTAACTTTCATTGCATTTGGTTTTTCACAAGAAAAAAATTTCATCAAACACAATGATAGCTTAGTTGGCCAAGAAAACCTTGCCTACAACAACGGCTTAGTTTATTTTAATAAATACAAAATAACATTCGACAATACTTCTCAATTTTTCGAAAATAAATACAATGTTGGTAATGTTCATTACAACAACCAAATGTATTATGACATTAGTATCAAATATGATGTTTTTGATGACGTCTTATTATTTAAACCTAATGCTCAATTGGCTTTGGAAACTTATTTCATAAGTAAACAAGTAGATTACTTTATTTTGAAAAACATAAAATTCAAAAAATTAGAAATTATATCAAGTGATAACTCTATAAAAATTGGTTTTTTTGAAGAAAACAACATTAATCAAAAGTTCACCCTATATGTAAAACATAAAAAAAACATTAAAGTTATTGCGAGCTCAGATAAAATTTCAAACAAGTTTTACGACTCTAAAACATATTACATTTTTTACGATAACAAACTAAATGAAATATCTTCAAAAAAAAGTATCATCAATTTATTTCCCGAATTAAAAAAAGAAATCAAGCAATTTTACAGAGAGAACAACAATCTTAAAGAAACTAATATCCAACTTTTTTATCAAAACTTATTTAAAACTATAAATTAATGAAAAAATCACTTTTATTATTCTTTCTTTTTTTTCAAGTTATAGTTTTTTCACAAACTAAAAATGATAGCATTACCATTTCTTTCACAAATGAAACTATTTTAGAGTCTTTACAAAAACTAGAAAGTCAACAAAAATTATCGTTTTATTATGACACAAAATGGTTAGAATCTGAAAAAAAGACCCTAACAGAAAACTTTACCAATTCGAATTTAGAAGATATTTTAAGTAAAATATTTGCGAATACATCTTTGAATTATTTCGTAGATGGAAACAAAATAATATTAACTCAAAACAGAATTGTATATGACTATTTTGTAGATAATTATTTTAAACCCGCATCTAAAAACAACAAACCAAACGAAGAAACAAACTTTCAAAATAAAAATGAGGTTACCAATTTTGATAATGATATTATTTATATCGGAAAACAGAAGAAAAGCAGTTATTCTTCAAAACTAACATTATCAGGTATCATTACGAATATTGAAACCAATGAACCTTTTAAAAATGTAAAAGTAAAAGTTAACAATAAAAACATTGAAACTACAACTGACGACAGAGGTTATTACAGTTTAGAAATTCCAACAGGGCAACACATAATTGTAGTTGATGCAATTAATGCAAAAGGAAATTTTAAAAAAATATTCATCAACGAAAGTGGTACTTTGAACTTCGATATTAGTCAGAAATCTATTGGAATTAAAGAAGTTGTTATCACTAACAAAATTCAAGCAAAAATAAAAACTTCTGTAATTGGAGCAACAACTATTGATTTAGAAAACATGAAAAATGTTCCAATCCTATTAGGAGAACAAGATGTTTTTAAAATCGCAACTATCATGCCTGGTGTAAAAACTACTGGTGAAGGCTCAAGTGGATTAAATGTTAGAGGTGGAAACGCCGATCAAAACTTAATTTTAGTTGACGACATTTCACTATATAATCCATTTCACTTTTTAGGGTTTTTCTCTTCTATTAATCCGTATAGTTTAAAAAGTGCTACTATTTACAAAGGAAGTATTCCAGCAGAATACGGAGGAAGATTATCATCGGTAATTGATTTAAAAACGAAAAAACCAGACAATACTAAGCTTGCAGGAGAAGGCGGAATTGGACCAGTTACCAGTAATTTATTTGTAAATGCTCCCGTAGTAAAAAACAAATCGGCAATTATTGCAGGTTTTAGAGCAACCTATTCTGATTGGATTTTAAAGAGTTTAAAAAATGAACAACTTAAAAAAAGTAGTGCTTCATTTTACGACTTTTTCACAAAATACCAACATCAAATAAATGAGAACAATTCAATTCAAGCTTCTTTATATTATAGTGATGATAAATTTAAAATTACTTCAGATTCATTATTCAATTACAACAACAGACTTTTAGGATTGAATTGGGATCATAAATTTTCTAAAAAAATGAGTTCTCAGTTTTTAATCAGTAATAGTGATTATAAATACGGAATTAATTATTCCAACGAAAATAACAACAATAAATCATTCGATTCAGGATTTAATATTAACGAAACCAATTCTCAATTAAAATTTGAAAACAAACTGACTAACAAAATCACAGTTAATTATGGTATTGCTGCAAAATTATACAAAATTAACCCAGGATTTTTAAATCCGAAAGTAGCTACAAGTATTATCAAACCAATTGATTTAAATGATGAAAAAGCATTAGAATCATCAGCTTTTTTGAAAACTGAAATAAAGTTAACCGAAAACTTATTGGTAAATATTGGTGGAAGATATTCTCTTTTTGATTATTTAGGCGCGAATTCACAAAAAATATACGAACCTGGTTTACCAAGAAATGAAGCTACTTTAATTGAAACGAAGCAATATAAAAACAACGAAATTATTAAACAATATAGCGGTTTTGAACCAAGAATTTCAGCAAGATATATGGTCACAAACACCTTGTCTGCCAAAGTTGGTTACGACAAAACTTATCAATACATTCATCTTTTAAGCACAAATACAACACAATCTCCAACAGATATTTGGAAACTTTCAGATATTAATGTAAAACCACAGGTTGGGCAACAATTTTCTGCAGGTTTATATAAAAACTTAAATGAAACGTATGAAATTAGTTTAGAAAGTTATTACAAAAAATCAAAAGACATTTTAGATTATAAAACAGGAGCCAATGTAATTTTAAGTGAAAACTTAGAAACTGAATTATTACAAGGTGAAGGAAAATCATATGGAGTTGAACTTTTAATTAAAAAAAGTACCGGTAAATTAAACGGTTGGATTGCTTACACCTATTCAAGAAGCTTCCTAAAATTAGACAGCAAGTTCAATGAAGAAAGGGTTAATAATGGCAATTTCTTTGCTTCGAACTTTGACAAACCTCATGATTTTAATACGGTTTTAAACTATAAAGTCACCAAAAGATATAGTTTTTCACTTAACTTTGTATATCAAACTGGAAGACCAATTACTTACCCAATTGGAAAATATACTTACCAAAATGCCGAATTCACTTTATATAGCGATAGAAATGAATTTAGAATTCCAGATTATTACAGAGTAGATTTTAGTTTTAATGTAGAAGGAAATCATAAAATAAAAAAATTAGCACATAGTTTTTGGAATATTTCAATTTATAATTTATTGGGTAGAAATAATCCTTACTCTATATATTTTATAACAGAAAACGGGCAAGTAAAAGGATATAAAACTTCCATATTTGCCATTCCAATCCCAACAATAACTTATAATTTTAAATTTTAAGCGTATGAAAAAAATAGTTTTTCTGCTATTTATTATAGCAACAACATTTAGTTGTACAGAACCATATATATTAAAAAGCACCAACTTTGAAGAAGCTCTTGTTATTGAAGCCACAATTACAAACGAGTTAAAAACGCAACAAATTAAGCTTTCAAAAACCTATCGTTTAGAAGAAAATGGACCTGAGTTTGTTGAAAACGCAACCGTTTTTGTTGAAGATGATTTAGGTAATGTATACGACTTTGACGAAGGTAATGAGATTTATGAATCTGAAAATCCGTTTCAAGCTGTTCCAGGAAGAAAATACAAACTTACAATTATAGCTAATGGAAAAACTTATACTTCCACTCAAGAAGTATTAACCAGCGAAAACCCAATACAAAATGTAGAAGCAAACGATATTACAATTGAAGGAGAACGTGGCGTTGAAATTAAGGTTAATGCTTTTGATCCTACTTTTAGTTCAAAATACTACAGATATGAATATGAGGAAACTTACAAAATAATTGCTCCAAAATGGATTCCTTACACAGTAACGGTAAATCCGAATACAACCGAATTTATTTATACTCCAAGAACTTATGAAGCAAGAACTTGTTATTCGACTGTAAAATCTAATACTATTTTACTTAACTCAACTACGAGTTTAACAGAAGACCGAGTAGATTACAAAGTTCGATTTATTCCTGTAACTGATCCAATCATCAAACACAGATATAGTATTTTAGTGAGACAATATGTTCAAAATTTAGAATCATATACGTATTACAACACGTTAAAAAAAATCTCTAGCAACCAAAGTATTTTATCTCAAAACCAACCTGGGTTTTTTAGTGGAAATATTACATGTACCAACAATCCTGAAGAAAAAGTGATTGGTTTTTTCGATGTTTCAACAGTAAGTTCACAAAGAATCTTTTTTAACTTCCAAGATATTTTTCCAAACACACAAGAGCCAGGATACTTCTTCGATTGCTATGATTGTATTGAACCAGATGTTTCAAAATGCCCTGGTGCAAACAATTATTGCTTTGACCCATCACAAGCTTGCGATGGTTATCTTGTTATGTCCACATTAAATAGCCCAAACCCAATTGAAATATTTTTCGAATACCTTGATCCAATTGTGTTTTTAATTCCACCTCCATGTGGAGATTGCACTAAATTTTCTTCTAACGTAGTACCACCATTTTGGCAATGATAAAATCAACTTATATAATCGCATTATTTTTTATTCATTCATGTTTGTTTTCTCAAAACATGAACCAAATTAATTCACCAGTTAAAGAGCAATTAGTTCTTCAAATTAATTCAAATTATTATTTAACAGGCGAAAGCATTTTATACAAAACAACTTGTTTAAACGCAACAAGTAAAGAAGTCTTATCAGCAAGTAAAATTGCATATGTAGAACTTCTTAACCATGATAATGAAACTATATTAAAGCACAAACAATTTATAGATGGCGGAGTTTCCTTTAATGATTTTTTTATTCCAACTACTGTTCAAACTGGAGAATATAAAATAATTGCCTACACGAATTTAATGCTAAATAGCAATGAATACACTTGCAAAAAAATATTCATTATCAATCCTTATTTACCTTTTCCAGAAGAATTTAAAGAAACCAATTTAGAAGCTTCGAAAGAAATCAGTCCAATTTCTAAAAGTAATTCTAACTCACAAATAAAAACGAATAAAACAGAATATCAAAAAAGAGAAAAAGTTATTTTAAACATTAACGATAACTTAAAAGGTAACTTTATTTTAAATGTAATCAAAACCGATAGTATTCCTGTTGATCAAGAAAAATATAGTCAAAATTTATTGGCCGATTTAAAACAAGAAAATTTAGAAATTAATGCAAATACTACTTTTCCTGAAACTCGTGGTGAAATATTTAGAGGAAAAATTATTGCTAAAAATAGTACTGATCCACTAGAAAACAAAAAAATTGCTTTTTCAATTCCTGGAGAAGTTTTCGATTTTAAAATTACAACAACTGACAAAAATGGAAACTTCAAATTCTTGGTTGACACCTATAATGGCGAAGATGCTTATTTTCAAATTTATGAAAAAGATAAAGAGAAATATAAAATTGA
>CAMLRV010000046.1 GCA_946482495.1 uncultured Flavobacteriia bacterium | reverse complement strand
GTTGTTCAGATAAATTTAAATTATAATCATCTGCTCCTTTGCTATCTGTATACCCATAAATTTTAATATTCGTATCTGGATAATTTTTAAAA
Source organism: uncultured Flavobacteriia bacterium (assembly GCA_946482495.1). The sequence goes on along the minus strand of CAMLRV010000046.1, from coordinate 12,025 downwards.
ACTGGAACTAATTTATCCAAATTAGATTTTGCAGTAGAAGTTAATGTTGCTTTATTAAATTCGAAACGAACGGCATTTTCACCTAAAATTAAATGAATTCCTTCACCTACTCTTTCTACTTGAGCACCTGGCAATTGTTCCTGAATTTCACGAGCTTGTTTATCCATTTGTCTACCAATTAAACCACCAGCAACACCACCAACAACACCTCCAATAACAGCTCCTAGGGCACCTTTACCACCCTTACCTAAATTATTCCCAAGAACGGCACCAATTACTGCACCACCTGCCGCACCAATCGCAGCACCTCTTTGGGTTTTATTTGAATTTTTTACTGCTTTACAACTTGTAAAAACAGAAGAACTTAAGATTAATACACTTAGTCCGATTGCTATATGTTTTTTCATAACTAATTACCTATTTTTTCGAATTGATAAACTATTTCTGCAGTATTATTTCCAACAGCAGCTTTGTCAATTAATTGAAAAGACGTTTCTGTTTGATTGGCTACTTTTAATACATAACCACTAGGGGTATGTTTTGCTTTTACTCCTTCTGTTAAAAACTTCATTACAAAATTCCCATCTTTATTAATAAACCAAGTAATATGGCTTCCATATGCTGCACAATTTGGCTTATTTAAAACCATTTCTCCAGTATTGTTGTTTGAAACGAATGTCCATAAACTTTCTTCAAAGCATTTTGAATCTGCAATGTTAAATGAAGTTACTTTAAAAACATCTGAACCCACATATTTAACAGAAGAAATCATCCAATCTCCTTTAATCATTCTCTCTGATTTATTATCAAGTTTGGTGTTTGTAACTGTTTGTTTCGGCTTACATGCCAACGCAAAAATCGACATTACAATAATTAAAACTGTTTTTTTCATAGATTTAAAATTTAGTATTTGTCTTACAAAGTTATCGAAATTAATTGAAAATAATCGGTTAATTAATTAAAAAGAAAACATCAGACAATTTGTCACTTTTATTAATTTGGTACTTATTTTGAACATATCGAAACTATAATTTTAAAACACAAATACTATGACATCAGGAAAAATTAATGTTTCAGTTGAAAACATATTTCCCTTAATCAAGAAGTTTTTATATAGCGATCACGAAATTTTCTTGAGAGAATTAATTTCAAACGGAACCGATGCCACTTTAAAACTAAAACATTTAACAAGCATCGGCGAAGCCAAAACAGAATACGGAAATCCAATTATTGAAGTTAAAATTGATAAAGATGGGAAAAAACTTCATATTATCGACCAAGGAATTGGTATGACTTCAGACGAAGTGGAGAAATACATCAATCAATTAGCCTTTTCTGGCGCAGAAGAATTTTTAAATAAATACAAAGACTCTGCAAAAGATTCAGGAATTATTGGTCATTTTGGTTTAGGTTTCTACTCTGCTTTTATGGTGGCTTCGAAAGTAGAAATCATTACCAAATCGTTCAAAGATGAACCAGCCGCACACTGGACATGCGACGGAAGTCCAGAATTTACACTAGAACCTCATTCAAAAACCGAAAGAGGAACTGAAATTATTTTACACATTGCGGACGATTCTTTAGAATTTTTAGAGGATTTCAAAATTAGCGAATTACTTACAAAATACAATAAATTCATGCCGATTCCGATTCAATTCGGAACGAAAAAAGAAGCACTTCCTAAACCAGAAGATGCTGCCGACGATTACAAACCTGAATATATCGAGGTGGCTAATTTCATCAACAATCCAAATCCGGCTTGGACCAAACAACCTTCTGAACTTAAAGACGAAGATTATAAAAATTTCTACAGAGAATTATACCCTTCACAATTTGAAGAACCTTTATTCAACATTCATTTAAATGTTGATTATCCATTTAATTTAACTGGAATTTTATATTTCCCGAAATTGGGTTCTGATTTACAAATTCAGAGAGACAAAATTCAATTGTATCAAAATCAGGTTTTTGTAACGGATAATGTAGAAGGAATTGTTCCTGAGTTTTTATTGATGTTAAAAGGTGTAGTAGATTCTCCGGATATTCCTTTGAATGTTTCTCGTTCTGGATTACAATCGGATAGCAATGTGAAGAAAATTTCGAATTACATCACTCGTAAAGTGGCCGATAAATTGAAATCGTTATTCAATGAAAACCGTGAAGATTTTGAAGCTAAATGGAACGATATTAAAATTGTTTTAGAATACGGAATGCTTTCAGAACCAAAATTTTATGAAAAAGCTGGCGATTTCGTTTTATATCCTACAACAGATAATAAACATTACACTTTAGCCAAATTAAAAGAGGCTACAAAAGATTTACAAACGGATAAAGATGGAAAATTAGTTATTTTATATGCTTCAAACAAAGAGGCGCAACATAGTTATATTGACATCGCAACTGCAAAAGGATACCAAGTATTATTGTTAGATTCTCCAATTGTTTCGCATTTAGTTCAAAAATTAGAAGCTGATAATGAGAATTTAGTATTTGCTCGTGTAGATGCCGATCATATCGACAAGTTAATCAACAAAGAAGAAACACAAATTTCGAAATTATCAGATAGCGAAAAAGAAACGTTAAAAACGTCTTTAGAAACTATAGTTCCAAAAACGTACACTGTTCAATTAGAATCTTTAGATAGTGACGCCACTCCATTTATCATCACACAACCAGAATTTATGCGCCGAATGAAAGAAATGAGTGCCACTAGCGGAGGCGGAATGTTCGGAATGAGTAACATGCCAGAAATGTATAATTTAGTTGTCAATTCCAATTCAGAATTAGCAACTTCTATTCTAAATGCGAATGAAAATTCTCAAAAAGAATTAGTGAAAAACGCTTTAGATTTAGCCAAATTATCTCAAGGTTTGTTAAAAGGTGAAGAATTAACCGCCTTTGTAAAAAGAAGTTTTGAAACATTGAAATAAATTCAGTGCACAAACAAATATAATCCTGTAAGAATTTTAAACTCTTACAGGATTTTTTATTACCTTTAAATCTTAATTTAAATTGACATCTTATGAAAACGATATGTATATATTTAAGTATAGTATTTATTGCATTAAACAGTTGTAAACCCTCAACAAATTCAATAGGTAACGAACTAAAAATCGCCTTAGAACCAAAAAACAACAGTACGGTTTCTGGTTATGCAACTTTTAAAGAAAAAAATGGAAAAGTAAAATTTGAAGCCCATGTTTTCGGATTAACTCCGGGAACACATGCCATTCACATTCATGAAAAAGCGGATTGTTCGTCGGCTGATGCGGCATCTGCGGGTGGACATTGGAATCCGACTTTCAAAAAACACGGAAAATGGAATTCTGGCGAATGTCATAAAGGTGATATTGGAAATTTTGAAGCCGATAAAGATGGCCACGGTATGATTACTTTAGAAACTGACGAATGGTGTATTGGCTGTGGCGATCAAACTAAAGATATTTTAGGAAAAGGACTAATTGTACATGAAAAAGCCGACGATTTCACAACACAACCTACAGGAAATGCTGGAGGAAGAATGGCGTGTTCTGCAATAATTAGATAATTATAAATTAGTTTTTATATTTTGGAAAATTAATAAGATGAAAAAAATACAATTTTCAATTTTACTTCTAACAACAATAACTTGCTTGTCACAGAAGGCAGAACAAAAACAAAGATTAGAAGTAAATGTTGACGGGAAAACTTATTTTACCAATGAAAACGACACTTTATTTATAAATAACAAACCAATCACTATAAAAATTGCAAAAACTCAAGTTTTTGACACAGATAAAATTTCATTTGAATTTCCTAACAATTTTTCTTTAGAAACCGAGAATAAATCAAAGCTTAAAATATATGCTTTAGACGGAGATGATGTTGTAATTTCGAATTTTGTTTTTCAAACTATAATTGAAACAGAAGTATTAGCAAATGAAATGGTTAATGATTTCGGGAAAAAAAATTGTACAATTGCGAAATCTAGAATTAGCTTAAATTCTAATACATTTGAAGGACATAAAATAATAGTAACTCTTTTAGATTATACTTTATCTTTAGAAATTTATAAAATACTCGTGAAGGACAATCAAACTCAATTACTCATTTTTCAAGACACAAAAAATGATGATGGTAGCGATTCAAGTGAATATAAAAATGTAATAGATATATTAAACAAAACATTTGTCGTAAAATAAAAATGACTCACAAACCTCTACTCTACTTTAAAAACCACAAAGAATGGCGCAATTGGTTGCATGAAAATCATGCCACGCATTCTGCAGTAGAATTAATTTTCTACAAAGTGGATAGCGAAATGGAAAGCATGCGTTGGGAAGAAGCCGTAAAAGTAGCGATTTGTTATGGTTGGATTGATTCTACCGTTCGGAAATTAGACGATGAAAGAAGAAAACAAACTTTCACTCCAAGAAAAGATAAAAGTGTTTGGAGTAAAGTTAACAAAAATTATATTGAAGAATTAATGGCCAATAATTTAATGCACGAAAGTGGCTTGAAAAAAATTGAAATTGCAAAGAAAAATGGTTCTTGGGAAAGTTTAGATGCGGTGGAAAATTTAGAAATTCCAGAAGATTTGCAATTGGAATTCAACAAAAATAAGGTGGCGCTTGAAAACTACACTAATTTCAGTAAAACGTATCGAAAAAGCTACTTATATTGGCTCAATCAAGCAAAAAGAAAAGAAACAAGAGAAACTAGAATAGGTGAAATTATTTCGCTTTGCGAGAGAAACTTAAAATCGAGATAATATGATAAAAAAAATATTTTTACTTTTCGCAACTACTTTCGGATTTTCTCAAGAGCAAACCCATCCAGTTGCTGCATTTGATTTTCTAAAAAAATACATCAATACTAGAGATTTAGCCCTTTCTCAAAATCAAGACGAAGTGTATTTTACCATTCAAAACACAAATGAAGAAGTTTCTGTAATTGCCTATTCTCAAAAAATAAACAAAAAATGGTCAGAACCAAAACTGATAAATTTTACAGGAAAACATAGAGATATAGAACCTTTTTTATCTCATGATGGTTTGAAATTATATTTTTCTTCCAATCGTCCGTTAGATAATTCAACATCCAAATCTAAAGATTACGACATTTGGTTTGTAGAACGACAAAATCTAAAAAGTGACTGGAGTACTCCAAAAAACTTAGGGCTACCAGTAAATACTTCCAACAATGAATTTTATCCTTCATTAGCAAAAAACGGAAACATCTATTACACTTCGGATGGTTCAAAATCACTAGGAAAAGACGATATATTTTTCAGTAAATACAAAAACAATAAATATTCGGAACCAACAACCTTAGGTTTAAATATTAATACAGCTGGTTTTGAATTTAATGCATTTGTTTCACCAGATGAGAAATTCTTAATTTTCACTGGTTACAACAGACCTGAAGGTCTAGGAAGTGGCGATTTATATATTAGCTATAAAGATAAAAATGGCGATTGGGAAAAAGCTAAAAATATGGGAGCTGCAGTAAATTCTTCTCTAATGGATTATTGTCCTTTTTACGATACGAAAACTGAAACGTTATATTTCACAAGTAAACGAAATTCCGTTTCAAATTTAGGTTTCAAAACCATAGAAGAATTAGAAAAGGAAATCAATAAATATGAAAATGGTTTGAGTCGAATTTATAAATACAGTTTGAAATTATAATGAATTTGCAACCAACATTATCAAATGAATTAGTCAAAATTGTACCGCTTTCTGAGAATGATTTCGAAGAATTATATACTATTGCATCTGATGAATTACTTTGGGAACAACATCCCGACAAAGACAGATATCAAAAAGAAGTTTTTCAGGATTTTTTCAATCAAGCCCTTGAATCAAAATCGGCTTTTAAAGTAATTGATGTAAAAACCGGAAAAACATTTGGTTGTTCTCGCTATTATGACGTCAATGAAAATGAAAAATCACTAGCCATTGGTTATACTTTTATAGCTAGAAATTATTGGGGAACACCTTACAACAGAGCATTAAAAAAGCTAATGATAAATTACGCTTTTCAATTTATGGAAACCATTATTTTTCATGTTGGTGAAAACAATTTCCGTTCGCGCAAAGCAGTAGAAAAATTAGGCGCCATTTTAACAGATACCGTTTTTGTAGAAACAACTAATAGAACTCATGTTGTTTACGCATTAAGTAAGAAAATTTGGATGTAAAAATTAAATTATAACAAAAAAGTATTTTTTTAACCCAAATTTGATACAAATTAAACCTTTTATTCTTTTATTTGTCTAAATACTAAACCTTTAAAAACTAATGTTATGAAAAATTTAAAAATGTATTTTTTTGCGCTACTAGCAATTTCATTAACTTCATGTAATAAAGAAGATGAAACTCCAGACAATGTAGATAGTGAAATGGTTGGTGCAAATATCACTGCAGATTTTACTAGTGAATTAGATTTTAATTCTGGTATTGATATCGCTAGTACAAATTCAAGTTATTCTAGCAGAGGAACTAATGAAGTAAGTACGACACCTACATGTGCTACTATTACTGTAAACAATACAACTCCAGGAGTTTTTCCTAAAATTTTTACAGTAGATTTCGGTACAGGTTGTACTCAAAACGGAGTAACTCGTTCAGGAATTTTAACAATAACACTTTCAGGTTATGTAATGACAAATGGAACTACAATGACAATTGAAAGAAGTAATTATTATGTGAATTTAAGAAAAATTGAAGGAACTGTAGTTTATACAAATCAAACTACTAATGCTTCAATTCCACAATGGACAAGAACAGTAACAAATGGAAAAATCACACTTCAAAATGGTGCTGAATTTACACATTATGGAACAAGAACTGTCAGACAAACTGCAGGTGTAACCACTGCAACATTAGGAGATAACATTTATGAAGTAATTTCAGGAACACATACTGTTAACAGACCAAACGGAACTACTTTAACTTCTACTGTTGTTCAGCCTTTAATTAAAAAATACGCATGTAACTATATTTCTCAAGGACAATTAAATCTTCAAGGAACGGTGTTAAATGGAATTTTAGATTACGGAAATAACGAATGTGATAATTTAGCAACATATACTCATAATCCTACAGGACAAGTTTATAATGTGAATCTATAATTAAAAAGAAATCAGTTTGTTTCAAAACTTAAAACCCAGTAATTTTTTACTGGGTTTTCTTTTTAATCAAATTAAATTTTTTAACTATGCACACTCTTTTAAAGTTTTAGAACTATCTTTGTCGGCTTTTTAAAAAAATGAGAAATGAGAAATGATATACTAAAAGGAGTATTTTTAGTTGCTTTAGGAGCAACAAGCTATGGAATGTTAGCCACTTTTGTAAAATTAGCATATAAAGATGGTTTTACAACCGCTGAAGTTACTTCATCACAATTTATATACGGAATTATTGGTGTTTTATTAATCAATTTATTTCAAAAAATCAACAATAAAGAAAAAGCAGTTCAAGCGAGTCCAACCAACATTGCACAATTAATGATTGCGGGAACTTCGTTAGGAATGACTAGTGTATTTTACTATTTATGTGTGAGATATATCGATGTTTCTATTGCCATTGTATTATTAATGCAAACGGTTTGGATGGGCGTATTATTAGAGTGGATTTTAGATAAAAAACTACCTTCTACTCAGAAAATAATTTCTGTACTTATTGTACTTACTGGAACATTCTTAGCCACAAAATTATATGAATTTAATGTAAAATTAGATTGGAGAGGAATTTTCTGGGGAATGTTAGCCGCAGCGTCTTTCACTACAACTATGTTTACTGCTAATAAAGTGGCATTAGGAATTTCTTCTGCTCAAAGAAGTTTATATATGCTTTTAGGTGGTGCCGTAATTGTGTTTACATTTTCCGCTTTCACGCAAGTGGGTGCATTAAATTTCGAAATTTTCAAAAACTACGGATTATTTCTAGCGCTTTTCGGAACCATTATTCCACCTATGCTATTGAATGCTGGTTTCCCAAAAACTGGATTAGGGTTAGGAAGTATTGTAGCTTCACTAGAATTACCTGTTTCGGTAATGATGGCGTTTTTAATATTAAAAGAAAATGTGGTAATCTGGCAATGGTTTGGAATATTGTTAATTATTCTTGCGATTGTTATTATGAACATTAACTTTTCTAAAAAGAAAGTCTAAAAATTCCTGTTAATAAGTTTATAATCAAGTAAATACTCTCGGCTAAATTTTTTAGTATTTTAGATAAACTAACCTTTTTACATTTTTTGTAAAAATAAAACTATTTACTATGAGAAAATTATTAGCAGAGTTTTTCGGAACATATTGGCTTGTTTTTGGAGGTTGTGGTAGCGCATTATTTGCTGCCGGAATTCCAGATTTAGGTATTGGCTTTTTAGGTGTTTCTTTAGCATTTGGATTAACTGTATTAACAATGGCTTACGCTGTTGGGCACATTTCAGGCGGACATTTTAATCCTGCAGTAACTTTGGGCTTATGGGCTGGTGGAAGATTTGAGGCCAAAGACATTGTACCTTATATTGCTTCACAATGTATAGGTGCAATTGCAGCCGCAGGAACTTTATTCTTTATTTTATCTGGAAAAAGTGGCTTTACAATTGATAACACTTCTGCTGGTGCTTTTGCCTCTAATGGATTTGATGCTTTTTCACCAGAAAAATATTCAATGGGAGCTGCATTTATAGCAGAATTTGTGCTAACTCTGTTTTTCTTATTGATCATTTTAGGTTCAACAGACAAATTCGCCAATGGAAAATTTGCAGGAATATCAATCGGATTAAGTTTAACTTTAATTCATTTAATTAGTATTCCTATTACAAACACCTCAGTAAATCCAGCACGTTCTTTATCACAAGCTGTTTTTGTAGGTGGTGAACCACTTTCTCAAGTTTGGCTCTTTTGGGCTGCTCCTATTTTAGGTGCAATAGTTGCTGGTTTTGTTTATAAAAATTTACTTCAAGACAAATCATAATCTATGAAATTATAAATAAATTAGCGGTGAAAATTTCATCGCTTTTTTTATGCTTAATTTATTTAACGAAGAACCCATACATCTAAGTTTACCCGATGCGGAATTTATATATTACCCTAACTTTTTCACAAAAGAAAAAGCCAACTTATTTTTTGAAATCTTACTAAATGAAACACCTTGGCAACATGATGAAATTACGATTTTCGGAAAAAAAATATTGCAACCTCGTTTAACCGCATTATATGGAAATGAAGGCAAATCCTATGGCTATTCAAATATTGTAATGCATCCTCATCCATTTAATAGTACCTTAACTTTTATTAAAGACGAAATTGAAAATAAAATTCAAGAACAATTTACTACAGTTTTACTCAATTTATACCGAAATGAAAAAGACAGTAATGGCTGGCACGCTGATAATGAAAAAGAATTAGGACGTGACCCAATAATTGTTTCATTAAGTTTAGGTGAAGAACGCGTTTTTCAATTAAAACACAACACAAATAAAGATGCAAAACAAAGTATTATTTTACAAAATGGCAGTTTATTAGTCATGAAAAGCGGCTCACAAATTCATTATAAACATCAAATTCCGAAAGCATCAAAACCGAAAAACCCTAGGATTAACTTAACTTTCCGAAAAATTCTGTAAAAAAAATGCACATTTTTTTGCTACAAAATATTTTTTTTTATTAATATTGGAATATCATTTGATAGAATAAAAATATAACTAATAAATTATGCTTTTCACTTATGAAAAAAAGTAAAAAGATCGAACTAACTTACGAAGAAACTGAAAGAGTAATTAGTATGGCTCAAGAGGAAAAAAAACCTTTTGAAATGATTAAAGAAGAATTTGGCATAACTGAAGCCGAGGTTACAGAAATTATGCGCAAAAAACTTTCTAAAGATAATTTTGAGCTTTGGAAAAAGAAAGTGGCAGCTGGGAAACCAAAACCAAAAACTTTCAAACCAAATAATTTAGATGATGACATTGATGACTTAGATAGTAAATACTATTTTAAGAATAAATTTGACTAAAAATGATCCCGTCTCGTTTTATTTAACGAGACGGGATTTTTTTTTGTAACAATTTAAACATAATAGATACTAATCGTTTGATTAAAATATTATAAAAATGAAAAAGGTATTAATAACACTAAGTTGCGCAATTTTTTTAATGAGTTGTAAAACTTCTAATGTTACAACTGCAACAAATTCTACTAAAAACAATGTAGCAGTTAGTATCGATTTAGTAAATGTAGTAGACGATAAAGTTAAAGTTACAATTACAAATCCAACAATTACAACAGAAACTACAACTTTTAACATTCCTAAAATTGTTCCGGGAACTTATTCTGAAGACAATTATGGAAGATTTGTAGACAATGTAAAAGCTTTTGATGCAAAAGGAAATCCATTGAAGATTGCTAAAATGGATGAAAATTCATATACAATTTACGATGCTAAAAAATTAGCCAAAGTAACGTATAATGTAAGTGATACTTATGATACTGAAGGTGGAGCTGGTTTTGGAGAAAGCGAAGATATCTTTTCACCTGCTGGAACGAACATCAAAGCTGGTGAAAACTTCATGTTAAATACACATGGCTTTGTTGGATATTTTGAAGGAAAATCTGAAATTCCATATACGGTTGAAGTAAAACACCCAGCAACATTATGGGGAGCAACTTCTTTAGTAGATACCAATCCAAGTAATGAAGTTGATGTTTTCAATACTTCAAGATATGGAGAATTGGTAGACAACCCAATGATGTATTCTAAACCAGATTACACAGAATTTAACGTGGAAGGTATGGATATTGTTATCAGTGTATATTCACCAACTGGTAAATATAAAGCGGCTGATATTACTCCAGAAGCTGAAAAATTCATGAGAGCGCAGAAAAAATTCTTAGGAAAATTTAATGCAAACAAAAAATACACGGTTTTATTGTATTTATCAGACATGAAAGCAAAAGACGCAAAAGGTTTTGGAGCTTTAGAACACATGACTTCAACAACTGTTGTTATGCCTGAAATGATGCCATTAGAAGCGTTACAAGAACAATTAAAAGATGTAGTTTCTCACGAGTTTTTCCATATTGTAACACCATTAAGTGTACATTCAAGAGAAATTCATTATTTCGATTTCAACAACCCAAAAATGTCTGAACATTTATGGATGTATGAGGGAATTACAGAATACTTCGCTAACTTATTCCAAGTAAATCAAGGTTTAATTTCTGAAGAAGATTTCTACAAAAGAATGGCTGGTAAAATTGAAGAAGCTAGCAACATGAATGACAAAATGAGTTTTACTAAAATGAGTAAAAACGTTTTAGAGCAGCCATACAAAGAACAATACTTAAATGTTTATCAAAAAGGTGCATTAATTGCAATGTGTATTGATATTCAATTAAGAGAATTAAGCAACGGTAAAAGAGGAATTTTAAGTTTAATGCAAGATTTATCGACAGAATTTGGAAGTAACAAACCATTTAATGATGACGAATTATTTGCAACAATTACAAGAATCACTTACCCACAAATTGGTGAATTTTTAAATAAATATGTGGCTGGAGAAACTCCAATTCCATATGATGAATTTTTTGCTAAAATGGGAGTTACAAAAGCAACTACAACAGTTTCTGGAAATCCATTTTTAAAAGGAGGAAGAACACCATTAATTACTGTTGATCAAAGCACCAAACAAATTAAAGCCTTACCAGATGTTAGCAATAACGTTTTCATGACTAGCTTAGGAATTAAAGGTAATGATGTTTTAAAGGCTTTTAATGACAAAGAATATAACTTAGACAATATTTATGATTTAATTATGTCTAGTGAAACTTGGAAAGATGGTGATGCTATTTCTGTAACGATAACTAGAGATGGAAAAGATCAAGTTTTAAAAGGTAAAATTAACTTACCAAAAGAAGAAAAATCAGGTTGGATGGCTACTGAAAAATCAAAAGAAGCTGTTAAAAATGCTTGGTTAAAAGGGTAATTTAATCCAAAAATATTTAAAATATAAAATCCTCAAATTACTAGTAATT